>JANYCH010000290.1 GCA_025360395.1 Cytophagales bacterium
TTATCAGGAAAGCTTTATTGGCAATGTGAAAAGAGAAATTGTACCAGGAAACAACAAGTATGTATGGTATCTCAATGATATGGGCAGGCTGTATTTCCAAAGTGAAAACTTCAATGCAGCCTCTGAATACCTCAAACAAGCAGAAAGCCAGGCTAAAATAAATTATCCGGAACAACCAAAATATGCGATGGTATTGGTGAACCTTGCCAGTGTAAATCTCGGTCTCGGCAAATATTCTGATGCGAAAGACATGTTCAACCGGGCTGAGATAATCCTCAACAAGGGAAATGAATCTGGGTATACTCCTGAATATGCAAGGTCATATCAAAGCATTGCAGAAGGTTATTCAACTTTCGGCTTATATGGTAAAGCACAATCCTGCCTTTCAAAATCTGAAATGATTATGCAGGAAAATGCAAAAAAAGGATATGATCCAGCTGAAAATTCAAGTCCGGATGATTTGGCAGAACTCTATATTAAAACAGGTAAATACAGAGATGCAGAAAAGGTTCTGAAACAATCAATCTTAGAAAAGGAGAAGGCCAGGGGTTCTAATGTTAGGGAATTGATTAAACCATTTAACCTTTTAGGAAAGTTATATTATACAACCGGTGATTATGGTCAATCAGAAACATATCTCAACAAGGCAACAAAACTTAGTGTATCCTTTTTGGGGGATACATCCCTGAAATATGCTGAAAGCCTGAAAACCTTAAGAAAATTATATGCCGCTTTTGGTGATTATGAAAAGGCTGAAAAAGTATGCAAAAAACAAATTGAGATTACGAGCAAAATACTCGGAAAAGACAACATCAACTATGCCGATGCTCTTGCAGACCTGGCCCTGATAAAATATTACTTAGGAAATAGTCCTGGCGCCACAAGAAGCATGCTTGGTCAGTCAGCAAGCATTATTAAAAACCAGTTGGGATCTGATAACCCATATTATATCAGTAGTTTAAAGTCGCTTGCGCTGTTCCAGATTGAAACCAACCAGACAAATTCTGCTGATAGCCTTATAAAAATTGTAGATGCTTATTGGACCCTGAAATTAGGAAAGGACAATGCCTATTCTGCTGATATTGAATCGATGAAAGGTGATCTTTACAGAAAGCAAAAGAAAAACGATCAGGCTCTTGAAAAATATAATAATGCCTTGACACTTTATAAAAAGACCTTCAGCAGCAAACACCCTGATTATGTAAAAACCCAGAGTAAAATAGCCAAAACCTACTTTTCAAAAGGAGATTATAAGAATACACTGGCTACAATAAATATTACAACCCAGGGCTACTATGACTTTATATCTAAATATTTTCCAGTCCTTAGTTTTGGAGAAAAATCGAAATACTGGGAATCAATAAAAGGCGATTTTGAATTTTTCAATACCCTGGCCCTGAAAATGATTGATCAAAATCCTGATTTAACTGGCCAAATGTATGATTATGAACTTGCCACTAAAGCACTTTTATTAAGTAATTCAATTAAGGTCAGGCAAAGGATTAATGCCAGCGGAAATAAGAACCTGATAGATAAGTTTAACAAATGGAATGAGAAAAAAGAATTGTATACTAAATCTCTTTCTTATACTTCTGAACAATTGGCCCAGGAAAAAATAGACCAGGTTAAATTAGAAAAGGACATTGAGGAACTGGAAAAAGAATTAAGTACATCTTCTGAAGAATTTGCACAAAGTTTCGAGAACCGGAATTTCAAATGGAAAGACGTTAAGAAGACATTGAAATCAAATGAAGCAGCAATAGAAATTGTCAGGTTCAGGCACTTTACCAGTTCATTTACTGATTCGGTTATTTATGCTGCACTAATAGTAACAGAAAATACAACCGGAAATCCGGATTTGGTAATTCTTCCAAACGGATCGCAGATGGAAAAAAAGTATATTAAGTATTATAGAAATACAATCAAGTTCAAAAACGAGGACGATTTTTCTTATGATATATTCTGGAAAGCTTTAGAACCTAAATTAAAAGATATCCATACCATATATTTCTCCGGAGAAGGCGTTTATAACCAGATAAACATAGAAACTCTCGAAGATTCTAAAGGCAAATACATGATCGACAAGTACAATATTATACTTGTTTCCAATACAAAAGATCTGGTACTTAATCGGTTTTATGAAAAGAAAAAGATAAAAAAAGAAGGTATTAACAGCATATTACTAATCGGAAACCCGATGTTTTATTCTGAAGAATCAAAGGTATCAGAAAGATCCATTAAAAACCTGGAAGGAGCAGAACTTGAAGCTAAGGAGATTTCAGATCTTTATTCTTCTAATAAATGGAATAGCAATTTGCTGACAAAACAATATGCAGATGAGGAAAAGTTTAAATCGCTTGAAGGTTCAAAAATTATCCACATTGCAACACATGGTTATTTTCAACCAGACAATAAATCGTCAAAGCAAAATTCAGACCTGGACCAGGGAGAAGTAAATCCGCTTTTCCGGTCTGGAATATTGCTGGCAAGTGCCGGAGACATTCTCGACAATGATTTTACTGCTGGAAACGTGAACAGCCAGAATGGAATTCTTACAGCATATGAGGCAATGAACATGAACCTTGAACAAACAGAATTGGTAACCTTGAGTGCCTGTGAAACAGGTTTAGGCGATATCCAAATCGGGGAAGGAGTTGCAGGGCTTCAAAGGGCATTTTTAGTTGCTGGTGCTGACAATGTTGTGATGAGCCTTTTTAAAGTAAGTGATGAAATTACCGAAAAGCTGATGCTTACTTTTTACAATAAATGGATAAAAATGGGGGATAAAAGAAAAGCCTTCATTGAAGCTAAAAAAGAAATCAAATCAGAACATCCAGAATCAATTTACTGGGGATCTTTCATTATGATTGGAGTAAACTAATTAGTGAATAGTTAACAGTTGAGCATCCTTAATTATTTGGAAAATATTTGGAAAACAAAAGGGCAAATGCATATCAGCTTACAATAGCCTTCCTCAAATTTCTAATGACTAGTAACACTTAACTATTCACTATTAACTAAAATGTATGTCATTACTTAAAACTGTCCGCGGGAAAACACCTGTTTTTGGCCATAACTGTTACCTGGCGGAAAACGCCACTGTAATTGGAGAGGTTACTGCCGGAGATGATTGCACATTCTGGTTTCAGAGCGTTGTTCGAGGCGATGTTAATTTTATTAAGTTAGGAAATAAGGTAAACGTTCAGGACGGGGCCATCCTTCATTGTACCTATGAAAAAGCCGCACTTACAATAGGCAACAATGTTTCAATCGGTCACCGGGCTATTGTTCATGGCTGCACTATTGAAGACAATGTTTTAATAGGGATGGGAGCCATCGTAATGGACCATGTGTACATAGAAAAAAACAGCTTGATAGCGGCAGGTTCAGTTGTACTTGAAAATACAAGGATTGAGAGCGGATCTATCTATGCCGGAATTCCCGCCAGGAAGGTTAAAGAAATGACAGCAGAACACTTTCAAAACATTAATGAAAGGATTGCAAACAATTATGTGATGTACGCTTCCTGGATGGAAATATAGTTGCTGGTTGTTGGTTGACGGTTGACATTGAGATAAAAGGTTATTTAATAACCTGCAGCCAACCTTTCTCCTCACATCCTCCATCCTGTGAAAGTGTATAAAAATAAACCCCGTCAATAGTTTCTTTTCCAAATTCATTGCCATATTCGTCAGAATGGAATATCTCATTTCCCCACCTGTTTATAATTTTTACCTGGAGTGCCTGCCTGCTTTTATTTCCCACCGTCCAGGTATCATTTATATTATCACCGTTAGGTGTAATAACATTTGGAACAGATAGCTGGTTGTTTTCAATAATAACCGTAGCCCTACCCGTGCCACATGTGTTTGAAGTTTCCAGCATATGAGGCCCGGTTAAATTTGTTTCTGAATGTTTACCTGTATCCCCGTTACTCCATTTATAAGTGTATGCGCCTTGGTTGGCTTCAAAAGCAAGCATGGTATTTCCGCAATGATAAACTGTATCCAGGGATTTTCCATTAATCAAGGCCTCAGGCATCGTTTCAAGTTCTATTATCGTTTTTGTGGTTGCATTTACACAGCTTCTCCAGGCTGTAAGATTGATGGTATATTTGCCGGGTGGTAGTTTTATTTTCCATTCTGTCCCTTTATAGACTATGAGATTTGTGTTATGCTCATCAGAAACTAACCATGTGAGGCTGTCTGTTTTACTGTCTGTAGCGCTTCCTTTTAAAATACTACTGTCATTTGCGCAGCTCCGGGACTTAACCTCTATTTGCGGATTAAGTTTATACGGTTCAGGGGTTTTATAACCGGGCCGGAAAAAGGATGACATGAAATAGGTGGGGGTGGAGTCAAACTGGTATTTTTTTTTGGGGATATCCAATCCCAGCGGATTATAAAAACAACCGGGACATGTCTCATTGGGTTTTTCTATGATGCCCTGAAAAGTAAAGGGGTCTGAATAACTTGTAAAAGAGGTCACTAATGTTTGTCCATTTGGAAGATTTTGAAAGTAATCGAAATAATGGTAATCCTTGTCGCTTTTCAACGGCACTTCGCTGCTTTCTACAGAAGCAGAATCCGGTAGAGAAATATTGTATTGGGAGGCATCAAGTCCTGTATTTTCATAATAGATAAACCGACTATCAGGTGAAAAGGTAAAATCTGAAACTCCTACTGCACGGTGCTTTCTGATCTTTATCCAGGAGATTATTTCGCCGGTTGAGTCATTAAAATAGTCTATGTACAGAAAATCATTAAAACGTGAAAGATCTGGCTTTATGGTATCTACCATCATAGAAGCGATGAATTTACCATTTGGCGAAAGCAAGGTCTTTAATGAATTAGACTTTAAGAGATAACCAGGTGTTTTACTGGTTACCTTTTTTTCTATCCCGCAAGCAGTAAAAAGAAAGGCCTTATATTCGTTAGGGAAAAATTTCCTGCATACTACCCATGTATCCACCCCATTACGGTGTTTAACGGCTGTAAGTGTCCCAAAATTATCATTACTTAAAGGAATATCTTTAATCACTACGGCTCCTTTTCCGTTTTCCAGCCTCATGTCTATTATATTGTAATAAACAAGTGTATCAAAATAAACGGGGGAACCCGGACACCTTTGACCTGAAATAAATGACCTTACAAACAAATAATATTGATACCCAGATTGGTCTACCGGTAGTATAAGGCTGTTATAATCCTCGCCACACATAAACCCTTTTATCTGTTCGCCTCCTTTCATTACTGAATTGTCTGCACAGAAAATGGTTTCGCTGTTGGTATAAAAAAGGAGCCTTCCATCTTTGTCAGCAATAGAAGCATTAGGGGTGCCCCCGAAATCTGCCGGCCTGTTAATCATCCCTTTGGTATCTATGGCAGGCGGGTTTTGAGAAAAATCTATATGAATACCTTCATCCAGGAAAAAGTGAGAGGCTTCCTTCTGGGCAAAGGCTGCAATCTGCAATAAGAGAAAAAAAATAAATGGATAAACCGGTTTCATAATAAGCCACTTAATTAAAAACCCCTCTGTAGGAGGGGTTTTTAATGCTGTAATTTAAATTATTTAGGGTCAAATTACATATTTATTTTACAAGTTTAGAAGTGCTTACCAGGTTTGCGCCCTGGTACAGGTTAAGGAGATATATTCCTTGTGCCAGGTTTTCTGTATTGACCCTTGCCTTTCCGCTTGTAACCTCAAAAACGGCAACGGTTTCACCAAGTGTATTTTTCAGGGAACCGGATTCGGCTTGCTGCGATTCTATGGTTAGTTCGTTTTGGAAAGGGTTTGGATATACCCGTTCTTGCCTTGAGTTAGATGCAGCATTTGCAACCATCTCTTCCATTCTGAATATCGCAGGAAGGCAGTTGTCCTGGAAATATAAATTCCAGACACTGTTCATACCATCAGGGT
>JANYCH010000319.1 GCA_025360395.1 Cytophagales bacterium
CCATTAAACCCACTGATAAAGACATGGAAAAATACCGTTCTGATTTCAGGGGTAACTTTTCAGATCAGTTTGGTGTGACATTAGCCTATAAAAAAATATCACTTCAATTTGGTATAAAGTCGCCCTTTGGTATAAGGAACAGCACAACTGGAAAGGGAAGGACCAAAAGTTTAGGTATCATCATCAGGGTGAGGAAGCCTAATTATATTTTAGAAGCACAATATCGCCGGCTATTGGGATACTATGATAACAATTCCCCTAACTATATACCTTCAGCCGATACATTGGCGGTAAGGCCTGATATTCAATTTAATAACATTGGCATGAACGGAATTTACAATTTTTCCTGGAAAAAATACTCGTATAATGCCCCATTAACTTTCAACGACAGGCAACTAAAGACCAGGTTTGGTCTGGTAGCTAAAGCAGGTATTAATTATATGCGTATAAGTTCCAATGATTCTACCCTTCTATCGAGTGTGCAGGCATCTGGTTTTTCGGAATTTGATAACGTACAGTCGCTAAATGCGTTATTATTTAAAGTGGGCCCCGGATTAGGATTAAATATAGTCGTTCTAAAAAGATTTTATGTAGCACTAAATGGATTTCTAATGGGAAACTTTATTGCATATACTTATGACGTGAAAAATCAGGAAAGGAGCCCATATGGCTTTAATACCAATGTTTATACTGAAACAGCCTTTGGCTTTGGTTATAATTCCAAAAGGTTATTTGCTGGTGCAAGTTTTAATGGTGATATAAACCTGATGAGAATTCGAGGAGCAAGTATAAGGACCAATTTTGCCACTATATTTCTTACAGTTGGCTACAGATTTGATACTCCTTCTTTCCTAACTAAACAATATAAGAAAGTAGGGATATTAAATAAATAGAGTTATGCAGTTTTAGCTTCAAATCTTCCCAGAAAGACTCATTCTAAAACGCTACCTTGCGGGCTGTTTATTAAACATAGTATGGAATTTCTTTCTGCCCCTCTGACTTATATTGTCATTCTAGCAAATATTATTATCTCTTTTACCGGTTTTAAAAATATTTCCTTCATAGAAAAAACTTTATTTCGGACTGATAAAATATTGAAGAACAACCAGTATGGTAGGTTAGTAAGTTCAGGTTTTATTCATGGGGACTGGGGACATCTGTTTTTTAATATGTTTACTCTTTATTCTTTCGGGACATCTCTGGAGATGATGTATGGTTCGCTTTTCTTTGGCGGAGTCTACTTTTTCAGTTTAATTGGAGGAAATCTTTTATCCCTTTATCTCCATCGTAACCAACCTGATTTTGCATCCTTGGGAGCGTCAGGTGCTGTAAATGGAATTTTGTTTTCAAGTATTCTCGTTTTTCCGGAAATGGAAGTAATGATGTTTTTAGTTCCGGTCGGGATTCCGGGATGGTTATTTGCCATTTTATACTCCGTTTATTCAATGTATGCGCTAAAATCTCAAACAGACAATGTTGGCCATGATGCACATTTGGGCGGTGCTATAGTTGGTACGTTGGTTACTGTTGCGTTTTTTCCTAACCTGGCAACAGAAAAATGGATGATTTTGTGTGCTATTCTTATACCTGGAGTTGTCTTTATTTATATCCTATCACAACATCCCCAGGTTATGGGATTTGAAAAAGGGATCATTACAAAAAAACAGAAACCTCAAATTATCGACCACCAAAGTCAGATAAGAGCAGAAAAAGCGGCAGAATATAAACGCATTGTGGAGAAAATAGAAAGCTCAGGAAAAGAAAGCCTCAATGATTATGAAAAGAGGTTTTTTGAAATGAACAAATAACTATTGCCTGCCTTCATCGTTTCCCTGATACTTGGCATGTTCTCTTTGTTTGTTCCTGACAATACTTTTTTCAGAACGAAACCTTTTATTTTTTACTCTTTCATGTTTATTTGAAGGAAATGCCTTATTGCTTCCTGTTTGCGATCTCACAGTTTGCTTGGTTCCGGTATCCTGTTTTGAACATGCACTCAAGGCAAACCAAATCATCATCAGTAAGCTTATTAAAAACTGGATTTTCAATTCTGATCCTTTAGTCTTGGCTCTCATAACTTCTTATTATAAAGCTTATTATTAAAAAAATGTGCCCGGAAAAAGGTCTAGTCCTTTTTCTCTTGAGGATTCATAAATTTCTTTATATCCCTATAGCGGGGGTTGTAAGGAAAGAAAAACTGAACTATCATAGGCACATGGTGCTTTGGCTTTTGTAAAATATAGGTAAACCGGGTTGTATACTCAGGTAAGGCAGCAATAAATTTTTCGTTGCTTTTAATTATAGAGGGATAAGTTTTTCCACCCCTGAATATCAGCATTGGAGGCATGTTTTGGTGCAAATGATAAAGTGGTGTTGCGTCTTTCCATTTGGCTGGAGTGGCCGTAAAAGTTTCAAGATAAGTATGCCCGGCACCAAACTTTTCTTCCATGAGGTAACCATACATGTCCAGTCCGGCAGCATCAATCATCACGATCCCTTGTATCGGATTCTGGATTTTTAATGAATCAAAATATTTATTGTCCAGAGAAATAAGGGTTGCAAGATGTCCTCCTGCAGAATGACCTGAGATATAAATTCTCTCTGGATCGCCACCATATTGTTTGATATTCTCTTTAACCCATTTCACTGATAGGGCAGATGAGATCGCCATTTTGTCATACCTCGCAGCAGGACTTAAAGGATAATCAATGATGACTGAGACTATGTTCTTTCTTGCTAATCGGCTCCCGAAAAAATTATAAAGAGATTTATTTCCTGAATTCCAATTGCCGCCATGTATAAAAATCAAAACTGGTTTTAAGTTTTTTTTATTTTTAGGGGCAAATACATTTAATTTTTGTTCAGGGATATTGGTGCCAATTACTGCTGGTGCATACACTATGTCTTTATTTCTTTTGATTAATCTAAATGCACAGCCATTTAAAATAAACAGGGAGATGGAGAGCAAAAACAGTAAAATATTTTTCATCAGACTTTAATCGTAAATACGTAAGATAAGCATGCCTTAGATTTTCAACATAAAAAAAGCCCATGGAAACCAAGGGCATTTTCATTTTCTTAATAGTTTCAAAACCAAATTTGTTATTTCTGATCCATGTTAATTAAGAACGGTGCACGGCCGTCAGTTATTATAGTTTTTACATTAGGAGATGCTGAAAGTTTAGAGAAGGCGTCGATAGACATAAACTGAATTATCATTGGACTAAGGCCTTTTTCAACAATTTGCTGATACTGCTTTATCCCTTCTGCTTCGATTACTTTTCTTTCTGCCTCTTTTTTCTCTTTGCTCAATACAAACTCCATTCTTTGAGATTCCTGCTCAGCTTCAAGTTTTTGCTCGATAGATTGTGCCAATCCACCTGGAAGCCTGATTGCTTTTAAAAGAACTGCTTCAACCACAATCCCCCTGTCCCCGATAATGGTGGTCATTTCATTTGCTATTTCTTTTCCAATCAATGCCCTGCCTTCTGTATAAAGGTCTTTTGCATAATATTTAGAAGTAATATTAGGAGCGGCAGAACGCAGTACACTTAGGATAATGGTTGTTTCATATTGCAAACCAATGCTTTCTACGATCCTTTTGGCATACTCTGGCTTTAAGCTATAAAGTATAGCAAATTCTGCGGCAACATTTAAACCTTCTTTGGTTGGCAATGACTCAAGGTTTACCTGAAGGTTAGTAGTACGTATCGGAACTTTGATAATTTTGGTTACAAAGAAATTGAAACCATGTGCTCCAGGGAATAAAGTTTTATCTTTAATTTTTCCAAAACGTTGTTTCAAACCAACCTCACCAGGCCTGATCACAGTAAAGCAACTGGTACATATCAAAGCCATGCCCGCCGTCCATAAAATTATTTTATATTTCATAACACGCTGTTTTTAAGTATAATGTGAAATTACAATGAAACAGAAATTGGGTAATTAAAAGCCAGTTAAATCTGAAACAAATATTTGATAAATTCCACGGCACTTCTTTTTTAGAAAATGAAACTTTAACTAAAAGTAATACCGCATTGAAAAGCCATGACGAATTGTTCGGTGACTTCTTTATTGAAGTTCAGACAAGCAGGATCTTTAAAGATTACAAAACTTTTGTAGACTCTACACCAAAATATGAGTGTGATGAGATTTTTAAAATGTACCGTGATCAGAAAAAGAAAGGCAATTTTGATCTTGAAACTTTTGTGAGGGAAACATTCATCCTGCCTGAGGTCAATTATGATAAGTACCAGTCTGATATAACTTTAAGTGTTAATTCACATATTAATAACCTATGGAATATCCTTACAAGGCAAGCTTTACAGGAAATTCCGGGTTCATCACTCATAAGCTTACCACATTCTTATGTAATCCCGGGAGGCCGTTTTAGGGAAGTTTTTTATTGGGATAGTTATTTTATAATGCTAGGATTGCAGACCTGCGGCAGAATGGACCTTGTGCATAGTATGGTCGAAAACTTTACTTACCTCATAGATAAGTTTGGTTTTATACCAAACGGGAACCGAACATATTTCCTTACAAGATCTCAACCTCCTTTTTATGCCTTAATGCTGGATTTACTGGCAGAAAGCGAACCAAATGTTTTAGTTAAATATTTACCATTTCTTGAAAAGGAATACAATTTCTGGATGAATGGTAAAGAAAAGCTGCATGAAGGTAGCCGTGCACATCAAAGGGTAGTATTAATGCCTGATGGTGAAATACTTAACAGATATTGGGATGACAAATGTGTGCCCAGGCCAGAAGCCTATGGAAAGGATAAAGCTTATGGCGATAACAAAGAGCCAGGTGAAAAAAGTCTCATATATTTGAATGTGAGGGCAGCTTGTGAATCCGGGTGGGATTTTAGCACCCGCTGGTTCAAAGACCAGGAAACAATGCAATCAATATTTATTACAGATATAATTCCAATTGACCTTAACTCTCTGATGTACAGCATGGAAGAAACTTTGGAAAGAGCTTACAGGTTAAAAGGTGATGAACATACCGCTGACCATTATTTTGCTTTGGCAAATAACCGTAAACAGGCCACATTAAAATATTGTTGGGATGAAAAGAGCGCATTTTTTATGGACTATGATTTTGTTGAAAAAAAATGTACGCCTAATTACAGTATTGCAGGTACATTTCCGCTTTTCCTAAAACTTGCCAACGACGAACAGGCTTCTAAAACTGCCCAAACCCTTGAAAAAATGTTTTTACAGCCAGGAGGTTTTGTTACCACTCTCAAATCTTCAGAATTTCAATGGGATTACCCAAATGGATGGGCACCTATGCAATGGACAACCATTAAAGGCTTGCTTAATTACAACCATACCCAACTTGCATGGGAAGGGGCTAGCAGATGGATGACTTTAAATGATAAAATATTTAAATCAGAAGGCAAAATGATTGAAAAATATAATGTCCTGGATTGCAGTTCTGATACTGGAGGTAATGAATACCAATTGCAAGATGGTTTTGGTTGGACCAATGGTGTATACATGAAACTCCATGAAACATTCAAGGATAAATTTCCCAATCCCTAAATTTAATAATTACTGATCTTTGTTGTTCAGAATAATGGACACACACGAACAACAAGCAGTAAATACAACCATAAAAAGCATTGCAGGAAATGCTGCATTGGCTATTATTAAGGGACTCGGGGGTTATTTTGGCAATTCATATGCCTTAATTGCGGATGCGATAGAATCTACCTCTGATATTTTCTCTTCCGCTTTGGTATTATTTGGAATTAAATATTCCAGTAAACCTCCGGATTCCAATCATCCTTACGGGCATGGGAGAGCAGAACCTCTGATTACATTTTTAGTAGTAGGGTTCCTCGTTGCTTCAGCCACTATTATTGCTATTGAAAGCATCCGCAATATCAACACACCCCATGAACTGCCTAAACCATTTACCCTTATAATTTTAAGTGTCATCATTTTTATAAAGGAGCTTTTTTACAGAATGGTTGTTAAAAAAGGGCAATTGCTGAACAGTTCTTCCCTAAAAGCAGATGCCTGGCACCATAGGTCAGATGCGATAACTTCCCTCACGGCTTTTATCGGGATTTCTGTTGCATTGATATTGGGAAAAGGATATGAAACTGCCGATGACTGGGCGGCACTGATTGCTGCCATAGTTATTTTATATAATAGCTATTTGATATTCAGGCCTGCCTTAGGAGAAATAATGGATGAGAACTTTTATGATGAATTGATAAATAAAATCAGACAAGTTTCTCTTACAGTAAATGGGGTTGATGGAACTGAAAAGTGCTACGTCAGGAAAACAGGCATGAAGTTTCATGTAGATCTTCATGTAAGAATAGACGGGAATTTGTCGGTAATGAATGGACATGCTATTGCCCATGAATTAAAATCCACACTAAAAAAAGAATTACCTGAACTTGCAGGTGTCCTGATTCATATTGAACCAACTGAATATTAAAGGGTCTTATTGTAATTTTCGTTGATATTTTTGTAATATTACTACAGTTGCTCGGTGAATAGGCATGGTTATTTTGGAATAATGTAACATTCATTTAAAATATCATTAATCATGATGAAAATTTTTACAGTTTTAAAAGCATTTTCGCTTGTATGTTTAAGTGCGATTTCGACAATAAGTTTTGCTCAGCCAGGCGCATCAGTTGTTAAAAAGGTTATCGTACCTACTAGCATGAAAACGGACCCTTTCAATGTGGACCGTACAGTTTTGTTACCTCCCGATTTCGAACTTTCAGTATTTGCCAGGATTCCTGGAGCAAGGTTTATGGCTGTGGCGCCAAATGGAGATGTGCTGGTTTCCAATCCAGGTGCAGGAAATATCAAGATTATCAGGACCGCGACCAATGGAACTATAACGGTTTCTGATTTTGTGACCGGGCTTAACAAACCTCACGATATGGTTTTCCATACTATTGGTGCTGTTACCTATTTGTATGTTTCGGAAACCAATCAGATTATCAGGTATACCTATACTCTAGGTGATTTGACGGCAAAGAACAGAGAACTTATAGTTGCAAATTTGCCTGATGCCAGTCTCCCTGAATTAAAAGGAGCTTATAACCATGCCTTAAAAAATATTGCTTTAGACGGAAATCATAAATTATATGTTTCCATTGCCTCAACTTGCAATGCGTGTGCTTCTGATACAAAAAGCGATCCTGTTCGTGCTGCTATTTATATTTACAATGCAGATGGTACAAATGGAAGGTTATTTGCCCAGGGTTTAAGAAATGCTGAAGGACTGGATTTTATTCCCGGAACAAACGTTTTGTGGGTTTGTGTCAATAACAGGGATCAGATTGCCTATCCAGTTAATGACAATACTGGTAACTATGGAAAGGTGATTCAATCCTATGTAGACAACCATCCGGTAGAAGAGTTTACACAAGTAATTGATGGAGGAAATTATGGATGGCCGTTTTGTAATCCGGATGACAGGAATGGGGTGGACAATATGCCATTTTTAAATGATTATGAATTAAATAAGGATGGTGTTGTTACAGATTGTGCTACAAAAAATCGTATAAA
>JANYCH010000007.1 GCA_025360395.1 Cytophagales bacterium
GAGCCAGTTATGAATATTCTTGCCATGATATAGATTCTAAATAAAGGGACAATCACCATTGGTAATTGCCCTTTTTTAAACTACTTGGAAATTTTATACTGATACTCACTTACTTTCTCCATCCAGTCAACCATTTTGCCATTCAGGTTTTCCTGAATCGCTATATGTGACATGCCGTTTGAGGCAGTTGCCCCGTGCCAGTGCTTTTCATTTGGTTCAAACCAGACAATGTCACCGGGATGAACTTCTTCAACCTGGCTTCCTTCTTTTTGTACCCAGCCACAGCCCGATACAATAATCAGGGTTTGTCCAAGGGGATGCGTATGCCAGGCTGTTCTTGCCCCAGGTTCAAATGTAACAGTATTTGCGGCTGAATGTCTTGCTTCACTGGCACCAAACAAGGGGTCTATTCGTACAGATCCAGTAAACCAGTCTTCCGATCCTTTTCCCGAAGGTTGTGTTCCTGTCCTGGTAATTTCCATTTAGCCAGATTTATTTTTTAATAGAAGCCATGTCTATCACAAAGCGGTACTTCACATCGCTTTTTAGTAAGCGTTCGTAAGCTTCATTGATTTTTTGGATATCAATCATTTCTATGTCAGAAACGATGTTGTGCTTTCCGCAGAAGTCAAGCATTTCCTGTGTTTCGGCAATTCCCCCGATGAGAGATCCTGCAAAACTTTTACGGCCTCCAATTACACTGAATGCAGAAATTGGAAGGGGATGCTCAGGTGCGCCTACAAGGGCCAAAGTACCATCCACACGCAAAAGGGCCATGTATGCGTTAATGTCATGGTTCGCAGAAACAGCATCAAGGATAAAGTGAAGTTTACCTCTGTAGGCAGCCATTTGCTGAGGATCTTTGGAAAGAACCGTTTCATCTGCACCAAGCCTTTTGGCTTCTTCAAATTTAGATTCTGAAGTTGTGAACGCCACAACATATGCTCCCATCGCTTTTGCTATTTTAATGGCCATGTGGCCCAATCCGCCAATTCCGACAACTCCTACTTTTTTGCCAGGGCCTACATGCCAGTGATGAAGGGGAGAATAAGTGGTGATCCCGGCACAAAGCAAGGGTGCTGCCGCGGCAGGGTCAAGATTTTCAGGGATGCGCAATACAAAGCTTTCATCCACTACAATGCTTTCAGAATATCCGCCGTAAGTATGACCGTTTGGGATATGTTTGTCAGGCGAATTGTAAGTACCGGTCATGCCTTTTTCACAAAACTGCTCCAGGTCTTCTTTGCAATACTGGCAATCCCTGCAAGAATCTACCATACAGCCAACACCCACCGTTTCGCCAACTTTGAACCTGCTTACGTGGGGGCCTACACTAACGATCTTGCCTATAATTTCATGTCCAGGAACGCATGGGTATCTCGACGGCCCCCACTCACTCCGTACAGTGTGCAAATCTGAATGGCAAACGCCACAATACATTATTTCAATCTCAATATCATGTGCTGTTGCAAGCCTCCTGTTTATTGGCAATAGGTTAAGTGGGGCATCAGCTGCTTTTGTTCCAAATGCTTTTATTTGTTTCGTTTTTATTTCACTCATTGTTAAGGCGGTTTAAGGGTTTTGGTAAATTTATTTTAATTCTAAGTATACTTGAGGGCTTTTCTTATCAACAATTATAGGTAAAAATTGTTTCGGACTTTCTTTGTCAACAAAATCAAGCCAATAAACATAATTAATGAAAGTTTGCAAAAACAATACATTATATAATAGGGCACCTCAATATGAATAAATTGGGAATATTTGAAATTCACATATTTTTGGCATGGTTCATTTCAATTAAATGCAAACCCTTGCTAAATTCTATGAAAAAACTATTATTCTCTTTCTTTACCTTATTTACTTTTTCATCTGCTTACCCTCAAGCACATCTGACATGGATAAAAAGCGGTAGCGATAAGAGCGTCCCTACAAACCAGAGCGTTAATTTTTCTATAGCTACTGATAAATCGGGAAATATATATACGGCAGGAGCTTTTCAAGGCACACTGGATTTTGATCCCGGAACTAAAGAATATAATCTTACGAGCGTGAATAATGCTGATATGTTCATTCAGAAATATGACAAAGACGGACATTTGGTGTGGGTAAAAACATTTCCGTTTACCTCCTGGCCTTATGGATGGCCAAACATTGCCGCAGACAGCAAAGGAAACCTGTATGTTACCGGTGCTTTTGAAGACACGGTAGATTTTGACCCGGGAGCAGGAGTATACAATCTCATTTCTCCGAAAATTCCGTCCCTGACCTTTCATGATATTTACCTTTTGAAACTTGACACTGACGGGAATTTTGTCTGGGCCAGAAACTATAACCAGTTAGTGCAGGAGCATGAAACCTTTATCAAAACAGATGGACTGGACAATGTGTACCTGTCCGCAGCCTTTGACGGAAAAGTGGACCTTGATCCAAGTGAAGATTCTCTGATCATCAAAGGTGAAGATCCTTTTTATCATTCTGAAAACAGCCTTAAATTCCTTCAGAAACTTGACCCTGCGGGAAACCTTGTAAGAGGAATGAGCCTTGGAATTTATATGAAAGACCTTGAGGTAGATGCAGCCGGCAATTTTTATATGATTACAGACAGCAGTTCTCACAGGGATATTAAAAAGTATGATAATAACTGGAAACTGGCCTGGAAAGAGCATTCTGTCTACAATTATGTCCCCAAATTTATATCAGTAGACATGGGGCAAAATGTTTACCTGGGTGGTGACTTTTGCTGTGAGCCTGTTGCAAACAACAATGATCCTGATGCAGGCAACTATGTTCAAAAAAGAGATTTGAACGGACAAATTCTCTGGACCAGGAACACCTTTTCTTATTATGGCTATACTTCATCCGAAGCGATGGAAGCAGATAACGATGGTAACGTTTACCTGACAGGTTTTTTTAACCATTCAGTAGATTTTAATACCAGCACTGACACACTTTTGCTTACTTCAAATTCCAAACACGGAGATTTGTTTGTGCAGAAACACTCAACAGACGGTAAATTTGAGTATGCGGAAATGGTTAAAAACTTTTACAGCAATATCTGGACAGCGCATGATCAATCGGGGAATTTCTTTGTCTCAGGTGGGAGAGGAGACAGGGGAGACTGGTATGATGCCTCTACCAGAGCAGCACCGGGGCTTACACCGTTTGTAATGAAATGGGGAGCCGCAAGCACAGTAACTGCTACAGTTGCTGATAATTATGCAGCTATGCAGGTAGGAATGTTCCCAAATCCAACCACAGGAAGAGTTTACTTTCTGTTAAACAGTCCTATGGATAATGCCAGGATTGAAATTCTGGATGGCTCAGGAAAAACTGTACAAACAGAAACCCTGAATGCCGGCAGCAATTTTATAGACATTGAAGGCCCTGCAGGATTGTATACAGTTTCCATCATCACACAGGAGACTAAAGTTTGCAGAAAAGTGATCAAACAATAATTTGCTATAAAAGCAGGTTTATCTAAGCCCCGGTCACTCCGGGGCTTTTTTATAATTTTTATATTATCTTCAATTCCTCCTTAACTAATAGTTTTATTCCAGGGAAATGTTGAAAGAATATCCTGCTTTAATTTTTTTATTCATTGCCCTGAATACATTTAGCAGATCATGGAATGAAAAAAACCAGATGCTCAAACACGGTAGGAGGGGCCAGTAAAGAATATACTTAAATTTAATAGCTACAGTGGGAAATTTACAATACCATTTTTTCCACAATTAACTTTAACCGTATAAATTTTATCTGTTGCATAATATGTATATCCGGTTTCCTGTAGTATCCGAACTTTTACCAATCCGCTTTTTACTTTAAATTTTTTTGAAGATTTAGCCCCTATCAATGTAGTATTTACATCATTAATAAAAATCTGGTACATGTCGGAGGATGTATTAATTAATTCCAAGGTTCCTGACTCGGCAAGTATAACAGTGTTAGCATTCACTACATTTTCCTTAAATCCCGCATCCGATGTGTTAGTAGTGCCCACATTTGAAAGGCAGCCTGAATCCACAGACCAATAATATTGGGTAGGGTTTACAACCTTTGAAAATATTCCATTAGAATCTGCTTGCTGCCTGTCAGCAAATAAAGTATCCCTTTTTAAATCTTCAAAGGTTGAATAAAGGATAACGCCAGCATAAGGAACAGGATTTCCTAAGGTATCTTTCACAGTTAACTTAAGTATAGTTTCTTGCTGCTGTATTAGTGGTTGAATAATAATGTTTGTGACCTCAGGTTTAGGATCATTAGTCTTTTTGGAGCAGGAAATAAGAATGAAAAAGGATAATAAACAGATTGTTGTTTTCATTTTTATGGTAAGAAAATAAGTAAACTAGGATTCAGTTGTTTATGCCTATCTTTTCCAGATATTTTGTTAAGAATCAGATTACAGACTTGACAATTTAACAAAAATATGAATAATAACATTATAAGAAATGCTGGTTCCCAGTTTTAAGAGCTCCTTGTCTGTTTCGGTTTAAAGATAGCGTAACTTAGAACCCTCATTTTGTAAGCTTTCGGCTTAACGAAAGGAAAAGCTTTTAAAATTCATAATTAGGCCAATTTTAGCCACGCTTTAGTAATATATATTGAAGATTACAGGTCGCAGGCAACGCCCTATCTTTTAATTAATAGGCAAGGATAATAGTTAACCACATTGCCAGCACAACCAAACCTTCTAATCACAACCAAATACCATTCAAAACTACTCCCCAGAAGAAAAGAATCTGAAAGCATACCAATTGAAGTTTACATCAACAAGTCAATTTGAAGGGTTTCAACTAGTCCAAACCAAACATAAATCCGCAAGCGAAATATTGGATGTTACTGGATATGGCTGATTGGTTTTTGTACAAGGGTGTAAAACCTTGGGTAAACCTGCAATCCAGAAAAAATATGCTTCCCCTGAAATGATAGTTGAAACCGGCACCGAAAATACCTTCCAGAATGAATGTCCTGTATTTATCAGTATCATTTATGTTTTTGGGGAACTTTGCATCACCTGAATCAAAATTGGTGGTTGCGTTGCAAAGTACTGCCGGGTTTAAACCGGCGTAAACAATGGGTTTAAATCTTTTCTTCAAGAAAGCATAGCCTAAGGTAACAGGGACTTCCATATGGACAGTATGCATTCTATAAGATTGAATGATAGTTGTACCATAGGATGAGGTGGTTTTGCGTGTGTACAAAGAACTTCTGTCTCCTGAAATATTCAGCTCTATACCTGCAAGCAGTTTGGGATAAAAATACCTGGTATATTTTAAACCAAAGGTGGTAAAACTCAAATCAGATTTTTCGAAACCTGCCATTCCAGATACAGGCTGACTTGTTGATGAAGTTCCAACACCCAGTCTGAAACCCAGGTAATGATTTTTTTGTGTTCTTTCCCGAAGCACATAACGTATTTCAGGGTCCTTTTTGTTGGCTTTCATGTACTCATACTCCATCTTCTGTATGGATTGGCGTACATAATTACTATAATACTTAGCCTGGACTTTTTCCTGCTTCTTGAGGGAAGTAAAATAGCCAACCGAATTGACAAGTGGATAAAAATTTCTGAATCTGACAGGAGCGTGTATGATTTTGGGGTTATATTTCAACTCAAGTTGTGTAATGTTTCTTGGAAGCAAAACAATCGTCACAGGTAAAATAGTCCCTACTGTAGCAACTGCCAAAGCAGAACTGGCGAATAAAAGCAGTAACCTTTTCGTGTCTGAACTTAAGCGGACATTTTCTATTTCAAAGCTTATGTCAGCAAGAGAATCTGATGGTACATGCACCCATTTAATGATCCTTTCCTTACTATTATATTTCCTTGCACTTTTAAAAATAGCTGAATCAAAATTGCTTTTTAGAGAAGGAGTGATCAATTGGCTGTATTCTGTTTTAACTTTTACTTCCCTAATCTCCTGAGAATTGTTGAACCTGATTTTAGAAGAGCAGCCAAAAATTAATGGAAGAAAAAGATAAAAGGAGTACTTGAGGAAATATTTCAATGTAGTAAGGTTTATGGAATTTCAAAATTAGACAATTTCTTTTGAGTAATGAAAGAATTAAATTTCATTAATTAGGATTCTCATGATGATTGGACCCGAGAGGTCTGAGTAGAAATGATTAATAATTGGCTGCCAGACTCTGTTCCAAGCCCCACGACTTAAACCTCCAACCCCAACAACTACCATTCAAAACAGCAACCACAACCCTTTAAAACTACCATCCACAATCCTGCTTATTTAACTCTCATTCATTTCTTTTTGGAAAAAGTGGTCCAATGTATTTTGTGGCTGCGTCGCT
>JANYCH010000338.1 GCA_025360395.1 Cytophagales bacterium
CCGACCTCGGCTAAAACACCTACAATCCTTCGTACCATTTTCCATAAAAAATGTGACCCAACAACATGTATGGCAATCAAATCTCCGATTTCATAAAGATCTATCCATTTCATTTCTACTTCTGTCGACTTTTCATCAGGATTGTCATCAGTAAAGTTTCTAAAGTCCTGGAAACCTTCAAGGAACCGGGCAGCTTCCTGCATAGCATTTTCATCTAACCTATCTTTGATCCACCAAACATAAGGCTTGCCAAACGCCGTCCTTCTTCTCGAAATGAAGTAAACATAACTTCTGGCCATGGCATCGAAGCGTGCATGGAATTTTGGATGTGCCTTTTCCACATGAATAATATTTATGTCGCTGGGAAGTTCATCATTTAACTTTATCAGAAGGTTCCAGGGCGGGATCATCGTGTTTACATCCAAATGAGCTATTTGTTCAATAGCGTGCACGCCGGAATCTGTTCTTCCTGATGCATATAATTCAAATGTTTTAGTTCCAAAAAGCTTTTCACAGGCTTTGAAAAATTCACCTTGAATAGTTTTGGCATTTTTCTGTATCTGCCAACCAGAATAGCGGGTGCCGTCGTACTCTATTGATAATTTAAAACGGGCCATATTTTAAGTTCAAATTCTGAGTTTTAAGTTGTGAGTTTAATGACGAGTAAGATTCGAAGATTGAAAAATTGTATAGATTTTTTTGACCTAATAATTCTTAATTATCCAAAAAGCCCTTCAACCAGTTCTTCTAATTTCCCAACAGCAGATATTCTAATTGTGAAATTCTGAGTATCAAGCCCTTTCATATTATATTTTGAAATGTAGATTTCTTTAAAGCCTAGTTTTTGGGCTTCTCTTATTCTCTGTTCTACCCGGTTCACTGCCCTTACTTCGCCACCCAAACCCACCTCAGCAGCAAAACAAACATGGGTCGATATCGCAATGTCTTCAAACGAAGAAATAATGGAAGCACAAACGGCAAGGTCAATTCCAGGATCTTCTACTTTTATTCCACCTGCAATATTGATAAAAACATCTTGTGTACCCAACCTGAAACCACCTCGTTTTTCCAACACAGCCAGCAACATATTTAACCTTTTCCCATCGAAACCGGTGGTGGTCCTTTGCGGTGTTCCATATGTTGCAACACTCACAAGAGACTGGATCTCGATCATAAAGGGCCGGTTTCCTTCTAACATGGCACTTATCGCGACGCCGCTCAAACCTTCCTCTCTTTGAGACAATAATACTTCTGAAGGGTTGTTAACTTCTCTTAACCCTGAACCCAGCATTTCGTAAATCCCTAATTCATTAGTTGAATGAAACCTGTTTTTTATACTTCTCAATATCCTGTAAACCAAATGCCTGTCTCCTTCAAACTGAAGGACAACATCTACCATATGCTCCAGCACTTTAGGTCCGGCAATGGTTCCTTCTTTTGTAATATGGCCAATCAGGAAAACTGGAGTGCCTGTTTCTTTTGCGTATTTGATGAGTTCAGCAGTACATTCCCGGACCTGGGAGATACTTCCTGCCGCCGATTCAATATGTGCTGAGTACAAAGTCTGGATAGAATCAATAATGACGACTTCCGGCTCAAGCATTTCTGCTTGCTTAAAAATATTCTGTGTTGAAGTCTCTGTCAGTACGTAGCAATCTGACACAATATCACCAACCCTTTCTGCACGCATCTTTACCTGTTGCTGGCTTTCTTCTCCAGAAACATACAGGACTTTTTTATCCCTAAGTTTCATGGCTACCTGCAACATCAGCGTAGATTTACCGATGCCAGGTTCGCCACCAAGTAAAATAAGGGAACCAGGTACTATTCCACCGCCTAAAATTCTGTCGAGCTCACCATCGTTAGTTGAGATCCTTGGAAGCTCATCATAATTTATTTCACTTATATGCCTTGGCTTTGCAGCCAACTGAGTAGTGGTACTTTTAAACTGCGGCTGGTTTTTGTTTTCCTTCTGAACAATTTCTTCCACAAAAGTATTCCATCCTCCGCAGGAGGGACATTTACCTAACCATTTGGGAGATTGCGCCCCGCAAGACTGGCAGAAATAAGTGGTTTTGGTTTTCATTGTTGGCAAATATAAACACAATAAAAAAGGCTTCCGTTTCGGGAAGCCTTTTTTAAATAATGTTGAAGAAAATTACTTCGCCATTACGATTTTTCTTGTTTGAGAAGCAGATTTCACGATATAAACTTTACCGCTTTCTAAACCTAATTCTTTGATTTTACCTGTTCCAACGAAGTTACCAAGCATGTCATAAGCAGAAACTGTTTCTTCAGAAGAAGAAGAAGTAGATGCAAGACCTAATACTACATTAGGATCATTTAATTTAAGATCGTCAATAAACAATGTAGCAGTTCCACCTACAGAAGTTGGGTTACCAATTACAAATTGAATAGCTGTAACAGTAGCGAAGTCAGCATCAGTAAGTGCTGGACCAGTTGGTGCATCATTTACATTTAAATTAAAATCGCTTAATAACGCACTAACAGTAGCTGGAATGGACTTTTCTGCTGATAAATCGTACACATGACCCCAAGTATTTTCGCCAGCTTGAAATTGTACTTTAAGTGTTGCGTTAGTATTATTCGTAAAGGCTGAAAAACTTAAAGTAGAAGTAGCAACTTTACCTGTAAATGTTTGCGCAATTGGAGTTTCAGGATAAGCGGATAATCCTGCTCCACCTGCATAATAACCTGATGAGGTTGCAGATAAATAGACAACCTTGTTTCCTAGAATAGTTGAGTCCTTTTTATACATAGTACCTTTAAATCCATATCCATCACTGTTAAAAAGATCATTAGCATCTCCAGAATACAATGTAACAGTTTGTTGGGCAAAAGTGGTTAAAGACAAACCAGCAAGGCCCAAAGAAAGTATAAGTTTTTTCATAATGAATAGTTAATTGTTTGTTAATATTTGATGCTAAAGTAAAACTATTTTAGGATAAAACAAACGTACAAGGTTGTCTTTTATGTATTTTAAATTGCTCCTACCAGCTTAAAATTATAAATCCATTTAACAATTTATCACCATTTCCTTTGTCCAATATGTAATAATACGTTCCGGAAGGAAGATTTTTACCGTCAAATACCACATGTTCATTGTCATATTTCGATGCTGAATAAACTTTGTCGCCCCATCTGTTAAAAACCTGAACCTTATTATTAGGAAATTCATCTATTCCATTTATTTCAAACACTTCGTTCTTGCCGTCTCCATTTGGGGAGACTGCATTGTAAATCACAAAATCATCATTTTTTACCTTTTCAGGAATAGGTAAATTAACCTGGACCAATACAGTATCTTGTTTTAAGGTACAATGGCGGGAGTTAGTCACAAAATACTGAAACTGACCTATATCCCGAATGCTGACTTTTACTTTTTGGCCAGAAGCCTTAAAATTCTTTGGTCCCGACCAATTGTACTGACCGTTCCCTGCAACATTTGCTGATACCACAACCGAATCTCCTTGTGAAAAGGTAAGTTTTTTAGAGCTTCCGATTAAACAAGAAGCTGTATCAATAGAATAAGTATAAAACTTATCCACATTACTATTACCATCCACACTAAAGCCTGGCAGAATCAAAATGTAAGTCCCAGCCACTATAGAATTTCCATTGAATGAGCTAGTTTCAATGCTAGATACTCTTTGAATAGGTTGTGCTCCAAGAAAAACAGGTAATGACAAACACAAACCGGCAATCCATTTCCTTAGGTTAAAAACAAGATATTTTATCATTTAGAAAATTTATTTTTTAAGAAATTCCTTTTTCATTAATTCATTTTCTCTTTTCAGTTCCAGAACATACAAGGTAAGTTCTTCTATTTTCTGAAGCAATTTAGCGTCCATCTCAGCCAAGTCCAGGCCGTTTTTTACAACTTCTTTAGCAGACGGAATGCCTGGCAAATGCTTCTTGTCCCTAATAAACTTTCCAACAGACTCAAGGTCCATTAGCTGATATTTGGGATCAAATACAAAATCAGACCAGTTATCGGTGGTTTTAATTGCACACTTAAACTTTTCTGACATTATACCATCAGAAACTAATAATTTATATCCTTTTTTATCAAATCCTTTTGTAAAATCAGTCGTAGCCCCAATTACCACATTGTCCAGAAAGTTTGATTTGCCATTTACT
>JANYCH010000073.1 GCA_025360395.1 Cytophagales bacterium
TGTTTTTTGAAAACACTTTGACACCTTCAATTGGCAGCTTCTCAGGAACTGATCAGGACAGGGGAGACAAGTTTAAATATTCACTGGTTGCAGGAGATGGTTCAACTGATAATGCCTCGTTTTCATTAACAGATTCAACCCTGATATTTAAAACAACTGCTAATTTTGAAGTCAAAAACAAGTACTCTATTCGTTGCAGGGTAACTGATTTGGGTGGTTTGTTTTTTGAAAAGGCTTTTAAGATTTATGTAAAGGACAACAATGACAATCCTACAAATATTGTCTTAAGCAACAATAAGGTTTTTGAAAACGAGCCTAAAAATCAGCTTGTTGCCAAACTTTCAACAATAGATGAAGATGCGGTTGATAAATATGTTTACACCTTTGCCAATGTAGGTACAAATGACAACAACACTTTCATTATTTCAAATGACAGTTTAAAAGCCAATCTGACCTTTGATTTTGAAACAAAAAGCAAATATTTTATTTACCTGACTTCCACAGATTCTTCAGGATTGTTTGTTACTAAGCCGTATACGATTATCATTAAAGACACTTTTGATATCCCTACCAATATCTTCCTGGGAAATAATAATGTGCCGGAAAATTCAGCCAAAAAATCTTTTGTTGGTAAACTAACAACAGAAGATGCCAACCTGCCGAAGCCTTCCAAATACTTGTATACTCTAGTTCCAGGTACGGGGAGCAATGACAACGCTGTATTTCAGGTTTCGAACGATTCCCTTTACAGTGATACAGTATTTGATTTTGAAAGAAAGCAGGATTATAGTATAAGGGTTAAGACAGCATTGCCAAATGGCATGTCAATAGAAAAACCGTTTTCGATTAAAATTATTGATGTGAATGAAACTCCAACGCTGATTTCATTGACACAGGATTCTATTCCGGAAAATACTTCAGATACAACAGTAGTTTGTTTTATTTCTACTACTGATCAGGAAGGTGGCAGTAACTTTATCTATTCTTTGGTTTCGGGTAAAGGTGATGATGATAATGCAGCTTTTAAGATTTACAAAAACAGCCTTATCCTCTTAAAACCTGCCAATTTTGAAAAGAAAGAAACTTATACAATCAGGATCCGGACTACAGATGTAGGAGGGGAGTTTTTAGAAATGCCTTTTATTATCAGGATAAAAGACGTAAACGAAAAGCCAGTAATCAAGATAGAGGACTATCAGATATTAGAATTATCTCCGATTACAACCAGCCTGGGTTTTGTTACAGCGAAAGATGTTGATAGAAACCAATCGCTCAGGTATAAAATGATAACATCAGGTATGCCTTTTAGCATTGACAGTGTTACGGGTTCTTTGATCTTATCCAAAATAGTGAATTATGAATTTCAAAAGGAGTACTCTTTCCGGGTAAAAGTTACTGATAATGGATTGCCGGTTTTATCAGATTCTGCCTTAATAAAGGTTACTGTTTTAGATGAAATTGAAGATGATGTTTTGCCTTCAGCAGACTTGGTTTCTCCAAATGCTGATGGTAAAAATGATACATGGAAAATTGTAAATGTAGAATTGTATAAAGATTATTCCCTTAGCATAGTAGATGATTACAGTCAGGAAGTATATTCTGTTAGTGGTAATTATGACAATACCTGGGACGCCATGTTGCATGGCAAAGCTTTACCTGATGGTGTGTATTATTACGTTTTAAGGAACAATAATAATGGGAAGTATTTCAAAGGTTATATTACAGTAGTTAAATAATGAAAAAGTATATTTTTATAACGTTCTCGATCCTATTCTTACAGTTTAAACCTGTTGAAGCCCAAGATCTTACGATGAATTACCTGTCTTATATTTATAATTTGTACAATATAAATCCGGCATATTGTGCATTTGGACATAAATTTTCAGGGATTGCAGATGTGCGCCATAAGTCAGGAACCGATGCTACAAATGCAATGGTTGGTTTAAATGGACTACTTTCAGATAAACAAGGAATTGGTGGTCGTTTAAATGCAGATGCCAGAGGCCCGTTTCAGGTTATGATAGTAGATGTTACATATGGTTATAAGGTGTCAATAAAAGAGCATCAATCATTATATTTAGGAGTGTCTGCAGGTTTTAATAATAAAAGC
This sequence comes from Cytophagales bacterium, assembly GCA_025360395.1. Classification (GTDB taxonomy): domain Bacteria; phylum Bacteroidota; class Bacteroidia; order Cytophagales; family UBA9547; genus UBA9547. Next base: position 2,111 of record JANYCH010000073.1, read on the forward strand.
ATAAACACTTCAAAAATTAAAAATTATAATTCGCTTGATCAGGATGATCCTGTTTTAAATAATTCAAATTTCAAATCAACCTCCTTTGCTGGCGGGCTTGGTTTGATTTATGAATACAAAACGCTCGAACTTTCAGTTTCTGCTCCAGAACTGGTAAATTTAAGCCAGCACTCTTATAATTATCTGATATTTATGGCTGCCAATATTTTCCATGTCAGTAAGTCTGTAGAATTTGTTCCGATGATTTTTTATTTTAATACGCCAGTTGTTAAAAACCTGTTAAGCGCACAAGGTAAATTAGAATACAAGGATAACCTTTGGTTTCAATTAGGAGGTCAAACAAATTCTTTGTTTAACATCGGAGTAGGGTTTCATAAGAATGGATTAGGTTTAGGTTATAATTACACCACTTCCAACAAGCTTACAAATGTTCAAACATCCGGTACCCACGAAATAATCCTTACCTACAGAGTAGGCAATAAAAAGCGCGCTCCATATCTTAACAAAAGGAATGTTGAAGAGCATATAGAGTAAAGGGGTTGTCCCAATTTTCCAAGCTGCTGCTCCTAAATCAAACTTACTATTGGTTAGGGTTTGTAAAATGAACTGTGTTAATTCTCTTTTAAACTTCGCACTGTAAAGAGAAACAGCATAAGACTCTGCTGGGGAGCAACTTTTGATGGATATTTGGGCCTGGATGAAAGGTTGGTTCATAATTATACCTTAAAACCTGAGTTCGATTATAAAAACAGGTCTATCTGGTCAGACTTTACTGTATCGAATTTAATAGATGGTTTTTTAGGGAAGAATGAATAAGCGACAAGTCCTGAGATCAAATTGGTGATGAAGTTACCAAAGGAACGATGCC
>JANYCH010000339.1 GCA_025360395.1 Cytophagales bacterium
CAGAGATCCTGGATCTATGCCAGTTCCAAAAGGGAAAATAATTTAAGCGGGTTTGGAACAGACCAGGACATTTACAAAGCCGGACATGTTTTCATTAATCCAACTTTATTTCCTTATACAGCCCCTAAGGATCATCCTAATAAGTTTGACCCGTTTTTTGTGCCTTGTGCCAAAGTAATTGGTTTATATAACAAACGTAAAAAGCCTTTCAGGCCCTATTCAATTGCCAATATTTCGGGTATGAGTTATGGTTCTCTGTCAGCCAAAGCAGTAGAATCAATGAACAAAGGTGCATTAAAGGCCGGTTGCTATCAGAATACCGGCGAAGGTGCACTTTCCCCTTATCATACTTATGGTGCGGATGTGATCTTTCATTTCGGGACTGGATATTTTGGTGTCAGGGACGATAAAGGAAATTTTGAAATGTCGCGGTTGGTGGACCTTACCCAAAAGCACTCTTTCATTAAAGCGATAGACGTTAAACTTTCTCAAGGAGCAAAGCCTGGTAAAGGAGGGATACTTCCAGGCATTAAAATCACTCCTGAAATTGCAGCAATCAGGGGTTTAACCCCGGGAAAAGATGCCTTATCCCCGGTAACACATTCAGTTTTTCACAATGTCCCTACAATGCTTGATTTCTTTGAAGAAATTTCGGATAAAACCGGGCTACCTGTCGGGTTCAAAGCAGCAGTAGGCAAACTGGATGAATGGTACATGCTGGCAGATGAAATGGTAAAAAGGGGTATAGGACCAGATTTCATTACAATTGACGGCGGTGAAGGCGGAACTGGCGCTGCCCCACCCGCATTTGCTGACAGTGTTTCATTGCCTTTTATATTTGGCTTCACTGCAGTTTATAAAATATTTGCTGAGCGTGGCTTAACAAACAGAATTGTATTTATGGCATCTGGTAAACTAGGGTTTCCTGCAAGTGCCTTGATGGCCATGTCCTTAGGTGCGGACGTTATCAATGTTGCCAGGGAAGCCATGATGTCAATCGGATGTATCCAGGCACAGGTTTGCCATACCAATACCTGTCCTGCGGGAGTTGCCACTTCAAACAAATGGCTTCAGAACGGGATCGACCCTACTTTGAAATCAGAAAGGCTTTACAACTATATCAAAACTTTGCGCAAGGAAATGCTTGAAATAACGCATGCCTGTGGTTATGAGCATCCCAGCCAGATGAAAATGACCGATGTGGAAGTCAGCATGGGAGATAACAACCTGACTAAGAAGTTGTTTGATGTCTATGGATATGAAAAAACGCCGGTGATCTATACAAGCGTTCAGGACATGTATGATTGCCAATACCTTGGGGGGATCGGCAAAAAAGTGGCTAATACAGTTGTCGCTTAACTAAACTTCAGTTCCTGTCGTCATTTCATCTAAAATTTCAGCAAGCTTAGCTGTAAGACTTTTCCGGCTGAATTTTTCAATTTTGGAAGAATTCATTTCAATTCTCCCATTTATAAAATCGCTGTAAAAAACACTCAGGTTAATTTTCAACTTGTTTTTGTCTTTGAAACCTGAAACTAATCCTGCTTTAGTTTCAGTAATAATGCCTGCAGAATCACCATTTTCCGGTCCCAGACATAAGATAGGCCTCTTAGAAGCCAGATATTCAAAAAGTTTTCCAGGAACAAACCCTTTTAAATTCGGACTGTCATGTACAGAAAGCAGTAGCACCCAGGCAGCGGCCATCTTATCTACTATTTTATCATGAGGAATGTAATCCCTGATTTCAACTGAGTCATTCAGGTTATACTTTTCTGCCATTTGCATTACGGAAGGGTCCGTAATCCCGTAGAAGATCACTTTGACATCTTTGGCAAAATAGGCATTCTCCTGGCACATTTCTGAGATTGCCTGCCAAAAGGATTCGTGGTTCCTCGCCCTGCTAAACATTCCCGGATGGACAATGGTAAACTTTTCATCTAAGCGGGTGGGGGTATAGGCAAAATCCTGCTCATCAAACCCATTGGTAATGACGTCTACATCTCTTTCACCTATCTCAGCTAGTTCTTTTGCCCAGGTAGGACTAACTGTTACAACTCTGGTTGCTTTTTGTAGGACTTCCCTTTCAAGCCGCTCATGTCAGGCTTTTGCAAAAGGAAGAAGCGAAAGCTGTTTAAAATAATCGATGTTCGTCCATGGGTCCCTGAAATCAGCCAACCATGGTATGTCTAAAGTGGAACTTACCTCTTTACCAATAATATGCAAACTGTGAGGTGGTCCAGTACTTATGATCGCATCAACCGGATTTTTTAAAAGATAATTGGTCAAATATTTAACTGAAGGCTTGATCCACCACATCCGGGCATCGGGAATAAAAAAATTACTCCTGAGGAAAATTGCTGTTTTAGCTAGAAAAGATTCATTTTTCTGGCTAAAAAAATTAGGTGTTATTTTTTCTTTCTTTTTTTTACCGCTGAATATTTTGTAAAAAGTATAAGGTTCTAAAATGGGTCTTTTGATAATTTTTAATCCTTTTGGCACTTCTGCAAGCAAACTGGTATCAGTTTCGGGATATTCTCCATTTTCAGGAGTGTAAATAATGGGCTCCCAACCAAAGTCTCTAAGATATTTGGCAAATTTCAAATGTCTCTGGACCCCGGAACCTCCGGCTGGTGGCCAGTAATAACATATAATAAGTACTTTCTTTGCCATAATAATTGCTAAATTGCGTTATAAATTGGAAAATTTCAGAAAGAGAGAGGTAAATTTCATCCACATAAATGCCCCTCAAATTATTTTCAAAGTTTTGTTTGACTTCTCATAATAAACTTCTACTTTTGTGTCCCTTTTTTGGGGGAGGCAAAATCTGCCTTTTCGTACTCTGATATTAAATATTTAGTAAAGTGGATACTTTATCCTACAAAACACAACACGCCAGCAATGCCACTATCCAGAAAAACTGGGTTGTAGTAGATGCAGAAAACCAGGTATTGGGAAGGCTTTGCAGCCAGATTGCCAAAGTATTACGCGGCAAAAACAAACC
>JANYCH010000101.1 GCA_025360395.1 Cytophagales bacterium
CCACCATCTCCCAAATTGTTCAGTTTTTTCAACTGTGCAACGGTCACATTGTTGAATTTCTTAGAGATCGACCATAAGGTATCCCCTTGCCTTACCTCATAGAACTTTTTTTTTGGAGTGGGGTATAGGGTGGTTTCGTGAGCCTTTACTTTTGGCGTTTGTTTCCATATAACCAAGCGCTGCCCAGCCTTGAGTTTATGGCCTTTCAAATGGTTCCAGCTTTTAATTTGAGAAACTGAAACCCTGTATTTTGAGGCAACCATCGCAAGGGTTTGACCTCTTGTAACTTTGTGATACGTCCTTTTTCCAATTACTGTGCTGATAACAGGTGTTGTAAGTCGCTTATTCAACTCCACTATTTCATTTACACTTTCAGAAACGGAATCCATCAGCCAATGACGGTTTTGCCTGAAAAAATCACTTTTGTCTACTGGATATCGAAGTATATACTTGGATTCGGTATTGGGAATATAATTTCTTTTGATCTCAGGATTTAGAGCAAAAATATCTTCCGAACAGATTCCCATATGCTTGCAAAGAATATCAATGTTCACATACTGGCTTACAGAGACGGTATCATAGGCCATAGGGTACTCGTAATATTCAGGGTAAAGATTATGTTCTTTATGGAAATTCATGAGATACGTTACAGCTATAAACTGAGGGACATAACTTCGCGTTTCAGCAGGAAGATAATTGTATAGCTTCCAAAAATCCTTTTTACCGTACTTTTTCACCACCCTTCCAACCACCCCAGGCCCGCAGTTATATGCAGCAAGTGCAAGTTGCCAGTCGCCAAAAGAATTATAAAGGGATTTCAGATACTTACAGGCCGCTTCTGTTGACTTTTCCACATTCATTCTTTCATCAAAATGGGAATCTATCCTTAAACCCATCCATTTGCCTGTTGAGGGTATAAACTGCCAAAGCCCTAAAGCACCCGACCTCGACAAGGCTTTCGGGTTCAGGCCCGATTCTACAATGGTAAGATATTTCAATTCATCAGGCATTTTGTTCAAAGCCAGGTATTTCTCAAAAGTAGGAATGTATAAGGATTGTCTTTGCAAAATCATCCTTGCATATTCCCTGTTCCTTACCGTTAAATAATCTATAAAAGAAAACACGTGTGTGTTGAAGGTCAACTCAATTTCTCCTGAAATAGAATTTAACCTATTCCTTACTTCTGTGGCAGTGAAATCGGGAACGTAATCAAAATTAGCAAGGGCAATAGAGTCAGTCGAAATATATAAACTGTCTTCTGGTTCCAGGTTAATAAGTGGGCCTAGACCATATTGGGCATAGGTTTTTGGTGCCTGGAACGAAACCAGGAAAGAAATGAGTATGAATTTCCAAATCCTCATATTAAATAAACCTCTCCTTTCCAGAATCAGTTCAGATTTAAAAGATAATCAGAAAACGACAAAAGTTTGTTTTCAGTAAATGAAGCACTTATAATTTGCAAACCAATTGGCATTCCATTGCTGTCGACTCCATTTGGGATAGAAATAGCAGGGATTCCGGCAATGTTAGCTTGAACTGTAAAAACATCGGCAAGGTACATTGCAAGTGCATCTTTGGAAAACTGGTTTATTTTGAAAGCAGTTGTAGGAGCACTTGGCATGATAATAAAATCAAATTCTGCCAGAAGCTCGTCTGTTTTATCTTTAATCAAACGCCTTACTTTTTGGGCTTTGGTATAATAAGCATCGTAATAACTCGCGCTTAAAACGAAAGTTCCCAGCATGATCCGTTTTTTAACTTCCTCTCCAAAACCTTCTGCACGCGATTTTTTATACATTCCCAAAAGATCGGTTTGTTCTTTGGTCCTGTGACCATATCGCACCCCATCAAAACGGGAAAGGTTGGAACTTGCTTCTGCTGTTGTAAGGATATAATATACTGGCAGGATGTAATCCAGAAAAGGGATTTCTACTTCATGAAGGTCGTGTCCTTGTGCTTTTAATTTGGCAATTGAACCCAGTGTTTTTTCTTTTACTGAGGCGCTTACACCATTTCCAATACCTTCCTTCAGATATCCTATTTTTAGTTTTTTAGGAATAGGGAAACCTTTACTGTATTGCTCAACTTCTTTGAAAGAAACAGTACTGTCAAAATCATCTGCACCAGCTATGATCTCCAGTAACAAAGCATTATCTTCAATGGACCTTGTAAATATGCCAATACAGTCGAAAGATGAGGCATAAGCAACTAATCCCCATCTGGAAATACGGGAATATGTGGGTTTTAAACCAATAACACCACAAAAAGAAGCTGGCTGACGAACTGAACCACCGGTATCGGAGCCAAGTGACGCAAGGCAAAAATCTGCCTGAACGGCCACTGCAGAACCGCCTGAAGAACCACCTGGAACACAGGTATTGTCAGCATCGTTTAAAACAGGACCAAATGACGAATTTTCATTTGATGAACCCATGGCAAATTCATCGCAGTTTTGTCTACCTATGATAATTGCATCTTCTCTCAAAAGTCTGTCAATAACGGTGGCGTTGAATTGTGCCTCAAAGCCATTCAGGATCTGGCTCGCCGCCTGTAAACCATGCCCTTTGTGGCTAATGACATCTTTAATGCCTATTACCATTCCGGCAAGTTTGCCCGCTGTTCCGTTTTTCAATTTGGCATCAATAAGTTTAGCTTCCTTTAAAGCTTCTTCGGAATAGACTTCCAGAAAAACATTGAGGTGTTTCTTTTTATTGATGTTTTCAAGATAATAATTGACGAGTGTTTCACAGGTCAGGTTTCCTGAAAGAATTTCCTTGCGTATTTCTGTAAGTGAATTAAAACGTTTCAAGACAAAGAATTTAGTTCTGGCTTTTAGGATCTTCCATCCCTTTTTCTATTTCTGATTTGATATCTTTAGAAGCATCTTTAAATTCCCTGATCCCTCTTCCCAATCCTTTTGCAAGTTCTGGTATCTTTTTTGCACCAAATAAAAGAATAACAATGAGAAGTATAAGGATAATCTCGGGCATACCTAAACCCCCAAGAAACAATAAGACGTTAGTTAACAGCATTTTGCGATGATTTTGACTGTAAATATAACAAATATAGTTGGCAATAGTGTCAGAACTGCTGCCTTAAAGCTTAATTCAATACAGACGAGAGTTGATAATAGTAGCGGGTTTTTACTTTCGGGCTATTTTTGTTTTATTGTACAATCTTTTAAATCTATATGAAAATAAGGTTGTTTTTTGTCTTTTTGCTACATCTCATTTTTATTGCAAGGGGTCAATTCTATTACCCTTTAAAACAGGATGCAGCGGATTTTTCAAAAAGGACATTGCTGGTTCAAATCCAGGAAGAAGAGCCATCGATTATCAAAAAACTGGAGAAACTTTATACTGATAACACTGAGCTGGAAAAAAAGCGAAGTGATTATAAAGAGTTGATAAACAGACATAATGAATGGATTAAGTTGGCAATTAGCAAATATTATAAGATCAACAGCAGAATAGAATTTAAAACCAAATCGGACATAGATGATATTTTAAAAGATGTAAAAGTTCTAAGAAAATACGCCGTCCTTAATACGGGTTGGAAAAATGAATATCAGTATAAAGGATCAGTAAGCAATCTTGTAGAATTGTATGGTTTAGTAGCTTATGTTGCAGAAGCCAGTGACAGGCATATTGCCGACCTGAGGCGTGACCGTGACCGTAAAACAGATTATATCTTCAAAATAATGTTTCCAACAGATGATATAGTGCTTTCTGATTTTGTTTTCGCCATTCAACAATTCAATTTTCACATCAACCTTGCAGCCTCCATTGGCCCTACACTTGAACGTTACAGAACTTTGCCTTATTTACCTAAATTTAATAAGGCAGGTTTTGAGGTAATAAAACAAAAAACGCTTTTACTACCTCAATCGAGTATTGCCCCAGAGATTCAGGATACCATGAAATCTGCATACGGATATCCTTTACAATATGTATCAGGTAAGTTTTATGAGGAGGCAATTGACCATCAGTTTGCCCGTCATACTTATATTACCATGGCATGGAGCGACCGGCAAATGGCATTTGCTTATTTTGTGGTAAATGCTTCTGAAGGAATAATCCTTGCTGAATTGGGGAAAAAACCTCAGGATGTAGGATTTGAAAATTATGCCTTGGGAAAGAATAAATCTGAAGAAGGCTATGTGGATTACAAGCAAAAGATGGGCTTTTCTTTTGTGAATTTGATTGAGATTAAGAAAATCCTGGAGCTTCCTGGTAAATAAAAAGGCCTTCCGGAATACCGAAAGGCCTTTTGCAAATTCTATTTTTTTAATAATTACATTTTAAACAAAGGATAACCTTCCATCCATTTGTTTACTTCTTTGCGAACTTCTCCGATAATGGTTTCATTATCATGGTTCATCAAAGTTTTATCTATCAGCTGGCTTATTTTTACCATGTCGTTTTCTTTGAATCCACGAGTAGTAATTGCGGCAGTTCCAACGCGCATTCCTGAAGTTACAAAAGGAGATTTGTCATCAAAAGGCACTGCATTTTTATTGATCGTAATTTCTGCTTTACCTAAAGTTTCCTGCGCAAGTTTTCCTGTCAGGTTTTTAGATCTTAAGTCAATCAGCATCAAATGGTTGTCTGTTCCACCAGAGATAACTTTATAGCCCATGTCTACAAATGTCTGACACATAACCGCTGCATTGCTCTTCACCTGCTTTACGTAATCTGAATATTCTGGTGTAAGTGCTTCGCTAAAGGCTACAGCTTTAGCAGCAATAACATGTTCCAGCGGGCCGCCTTGTGTTCCAGGGAAAACACCTGAATCTAATAATGCTGACATCAACCTCAATTCTCCTTTTGGGGTTTTCAAACCAAACGGGTTTTCAAAATCATTGCCAAGCATAATAAGTCCGCCTCTTGGGCCACGAAGTGTTTTGTGAGTTGTTGTCGTTACAATGTGGCAATATTGCATTGGGTTGTTCAGCAAACCTTTTGCAATAAGTCCTGCTGGGTGAGAAATATCCGCCATTAACAAGGCACCAATAGAGTCTGCTATTTCTCTTAGTTTTTTATAGTCCCAATCTCTTGAATAGGCAGAAGCACCACAGATAAGTAATTTAGGCCTTTCTTTTTGTGCAACGTCATTTACTTTGTTCCAGTCGATAAGGCCGGTTTCCGGTTCTACACCATAAAAGAAAGGCTGATATAATTTACCAGAAAAATTTACCGGCGAACCATGGGTAAGGTGGCCACCGTGAGATAGGTCAAAACCCAGGATTTTATCTCCCGGATTCAGGCAAGCCAACATAACAGCAGCATTTGCCTGTGCACCTGAGTGAGGCTGAACATTGGCCCATTCTGCACCAAAAAGTTCTTTTACACGGTCAATGGCAATTTGCTCTACTTCATCTACAATCTCGCAGCCTCCATAATAGCGTTTGCCTGGAAGCCCTTCTGCATATTTATTGGTAAGCACGCTGCCCATTGCTTCCATAACCTGCTCTGAAACAAAGTTTTCAGATGCTATAAGTTCGATGCCATGCAACTGGCGTTTTTTTTCGGCCGAAATAAGGTCGAAAATTTGTGTGTCTCTTATTGATGTTGCTATCATGTTGGGATGTTGAATTATAATCCGGAAGAACGAACTGTAAAGTTACGGTTAAAGGTTTTATAATAAAAGAATTGAAAAGGATGACGTTGGATTTGGTTAAAAAATCTGGGTAAAGGCTAACCGGAGACTATTAACTTATATAAATTGGTCTTATGCATATGAGTGGGAGAAATTATATCTGTTTGATATTTACCAGTTGAACTTTTTTACAGAAAACCTTGAACTTCTCCCAAAGGAGTTAATGGTTTGATATTTCTAATGATGGGGCCGCCTTCAAATAGGTTGAAAACCCCTTCAATGCTGAAACATTATTGGCCGGTACGGTCATTACTTCAAGTATTGAACAACGATCCTGATTGAAGAGCTCTTGAAAAACTTTTTTAATTGATCCTGAATCAACGCACCTTAGGTATTTTACACCAAAACCCTCTGCCAGAAATTTTATTGATCTGGTATGGGTTGTCTCAAAATATTTTTGGCTCTCAGGCAGGTGTGAAGGCCCGTCAATCATACTGAAGATATTACCAGACATATTGTTAAGTACAATAATCTTTAAATTGGTTGGAAGTGATTCCTGAAATAAAGCATTGCTGTCATAAAAAAACGCTAGGTCTCCAATTAATAATGTAATCTGTTTAGTGGTTTTATATGCAGCACCTATTGCGGTGCTAAGGCAACCATCAATTCCGCTTGTTCCCCTGTTGCTGTGAACTTCTATGTATTTATAAAGTCCTATCATATTTACATAGCGTATAGGCATGCTGTTAGCTACATGCAGGATACTGTTATTCGGTAGGTGCTGAAGCAAGGAAAACACAATACCGAAATCGGAATGAGGAAGGGTTTTTTGATATGTTTCTAAATGAATTTCTATATTTTCTTCAGCTCTGGTCCATTTTTCAACAAAACTATCATTTCTTTCTGTATCCAAACCGCTGGCAGTCCGATTGGCTTTTTTCAGAAATGCAAAAGGGGAGACGGGAATGTGCCTTGTTAATGAACCAAATGTATCAGGACAATTATCACCTTCCGAAATATGCCAATGCTGCGAAGGCTTTTGTTTTCTGAGAAATAGTTTTAAATGTTTTGAAATAAGCGAACCTCCAATGCTGATAAGCAGATCGGGTTTTAAGTCTTCTACTTCATTTAAAGATAAATTAGAAAGAAACAGATCCTGATGACGGATAAAATCTGTCTTAAGGAAGTGGGCATTGCCGGTTACATCGGCGATAAGTGGAATTCCGGAACCTTCAATGAACAGTCTGAGTTCCTTAATAAAGTCCTGATTATAAGGGAGCTGTCCAAGTACTAAAATCTTTTTATCAGCATTATTAAACTCATTTTTTATATTCTCCCATTCTGAAGGAAGAATTTTATCATAAGTTTCTGTTCTCTGAATAATCCTCGTCTTTGAATAGATAATTTCTGCATCATCAGCTGGATAAAGAGGTTCTTTAAGTGGAACATTTACATGGACGGGGCCTTTAAGTGCATTTTGTGAAAGGTTGATCGCTTCATTTATTGTTCTGTTAATATACCATACAGAATCCGGACTGTATTCTGCCGGAAGCTGATATGATTTTTTAACATGGTTTCCATAAAGGTTTTGTTGCCTGATAGTTTGTCCGTCACCCTGATCTGTCCATTCCGGGGGCCTGTCTGCTGTCAGGATTAATAGCGGAATATTAAGGTAAAAAGCTTCTGCGATGGCAGGTGCAAAATTTAAGGCGGCTGTCCCGGAAGTGCAAACCAGGGCAACTGTTTTGCCGGAAGTTAAAGCCATGCCTAATGCCATATAAGCGGCGCACCGCTCGTCTAAAACAACATGTTTCTGTATTCCCGAATGTCTGCTAAATGCCAGGACCAGCGGGGCTGATCTTGACCCCGGAGAAATAATAACTGTGTCAATTTTTTTCTGAAAGCAGATTTCAGCTATGTCGTAAATTGCCTGCACAGGATTTTTGTAGAATTAAATAGTTATTGTTTTCCCTTCAATGGCAGGGACTGTGTTTTCAAATATTGCCTTTGCTTCATTTAAATGAGCAAGAAAATCTTCATAGCGGGAAGATAAGTGCCCTATAACCAGTTTTTTAACGTTGGCTTTTTGGGCCATGGTTGCTGCTTCGCCCGCAGTAGCGTGGTTGTTTCTTAATGCTTTTACCTTATGTTCTTCCAGGTAAGTAGCTTCATGGTAAAGTAAATCAGCCCCCTCAATATAGGGAACAATATTTTCATCATACACAGTATCAGAACAATAGGCATACCGACGGGCTGGTTCTGGTGGATAGGTGTAGTTATTAACAGCAAATTTTATGTTGCCTTGATCAACTACATTATTTCCGTTTTTTAAAATCACCATCTCATCAACAGTCAAATCAGATACTTTTTCCTTAACGAGTTTTAAAAGTCCTGGTTTTTCTTCTGCAATATAACCGAAAGCCTGGATACCATGTTTAAGCGGAAAGGTATAAAAAGAGGCATAATTGTCCTGGTAAATATTTTGTTTCTCAAGGCTATTTAATTCATGGATAAACAAGTCAAAGGCCAAAACAGTATTGGAGATTTTAAAATTCAGGGTGATAATGTCATTCAGGCCGGCAGGTCCAAAAACCTGTATAGAACTTTTTCTGCCAAGAAGTGACATGGTTGAGATTAAGCCCACCAAACCATAATAATGGTCGCCATGAAGGTGTGAAATGAAAATAACTTCGATTTTATTGATGTTTATTTTCTCTTCAATCAAACGATATTGAGTTCCTTCGCCACAATCAATCAAATATATATGTTCATTTATAGAAACTAACTGGGCAGAATGATGCCTTCCTTTCAATGGAGTTGCTGAACCAGCACCCAGGATTTTGATAGTGAAACTCATTGAGGGAAATTACAATTAAAAAGTATGTTGTTCAAAACCTGACAACCAAATTAGCATTAAAAATTTAACAGTCTTTTAGATAATAAAGAAATCCAGACATTCAATAATTGTAAGTGTGGTTTGGAGAGTTTGGTACCTAATCAAACCTTCCTATTTTTGCGGAATGACAAACCAGTTCAATAATTCAATAAATGTTGGGATTTTAGGGGGAGGGCAGTTAGGCAGGATGTTGATCCAGGCTGCTATTGACCTTGATTTACACATCTATATCCTCGATCCTGACCCGGATGCGCCTTGCAGGCACCTTTGCCAAAACTTTGTATTGGGCTCATTCAATGATTATGATACAGTAATATCGTTCGGGAAAGACCTGGACCTTATCACCATTGAAATTGAAAGTGTAAATATTGAGGCACTGAAGGAATTGCAAAAAAGAGGAAAACAAATTTTTCCCCAACCGGAAGTTATCGAACTGATCCAGGACAAAAGGGTTCAAAAGCAATTTTACAAAAAAAACAATATCCCTACTGCCGACTTTGTACTCACTGATAACCAGAGCCATACCAAAACATTTAAAGATTTTCTTCCGGCTTTTCATAAACTTGGGAAAGGTGGTTATGACGGAAAAGGAGTACAAGCAATCCTGACTGTTGCTGACTTCAATAAAGCCTTTCATGCACCTGGTTTATTAGAAAAGAGGGTAGATTTTGAAAAGGAAATCTCCGTAATTGTAGCCCGGAACGAATATGGCGAGGTTAAAACTTTCCCTGTTGTAGAAATGGTATTTGATCCGGTATATAACCTGGTAGATTACCTCATTTCTCCTGCACAGATAAGTCAAACGCATAAACAGATTGCAAATGACATTGCGGTGAAAATTATAAGTTCGCTGGAAATGGTAGGGATTTTGGCTGTAGAAATGTTTTTGACAAAAGAAGGTGAGATACTGGTAAACGAAATTGCCCCGAGGCCTCACAATAGTGGCCATCAAAGCATCAAAGCCAATATTACTTCTCAATACGAACAACATTGGAGAGCGATCCTAGGTTTACCTTTGGGAGATACAAACCCCCATAAACTATCGGCTATGGTCAACATCTTAGGAAATAAAGGATTTGAAGGAGAGGCGATTTATGTAGGTTTGCAGGAGATACTGAAAAAAGAGGGCGTCAATATCCATTTGTATGGAAAAAAGATGACCAAACCTTCCCGCAAAATGGGTCACATTATCATTCTTGATGAAAACCTGGTTTCACTCCAGCAAAAAGTGAAATTTGTAAAAGAAACCGTTAAAGTTATAGCATGAGCAAGCCACTGGTGGGAATAATAATGGGAAGTCAGTCTGACCTTAAAGTGATGGCAGAAGCAGCAAAAATTTTAGAACAACTCAACGTTCCTTTTGAACTGACAGTGGTTTCAGCCCACCGGACTCCGGAAAGAATGTTTAAATATGCTTCCTCAGCTGCCGAAAGAGGTTTAAAAGTTATTATTGCAGGTGCGGGCGGAGCTGCCCATTTGCCAGGAATGGTGGCCTCAATAACTCATTTACCTGTAATAGGAGTTCCGGTCAAATCCAGTAACTCTATAGATGGCTGGGACTCAGTACTTTCCATCCTCCAAATGCCAGGGGGGATTCCAGTTGCAACTGTAGCACTTAATGGAGCACTTAATGCCGGTATCCTGGCAGCTCAAATTGTGGCAACTTCAGACAAGGTTGTAGAAACAAAAGTTAAACAATACAAAGAAAGCCTGAAACTGAAAATTGAAAATTCAGCAAAGGAACTGGAAGAGAAAGGATATCAGAGTTTTATTTAATATTTGTAAGCTGACCTTAGCTAATTTCACCATTGTAATAAATCCTTGTTTCCTCTCTTTGTCATCCTGGATTTGGTAAAAAACTATATTGACCTGCCTTTACAATATCCCCTGCTTACATCTAAGTGTGTGGTTTCCTATGAATCAGGCTTTGTTGGAGATTATTTACCCGGAAGCATTTATTAACTGAAATGCTCCATAAAGCTCCAATACTAACCCAAAACCTTCCATTTCCCCGTCCAAACCATCAGAATGTCGGCACTGTTTAGCCTGGTTTTATTTTTCAAGAGGTTATCAAGTTTTACAGTCCCGACAACATAGTTAAAATCCTGCCCGTAATAGCGTTCGGAAATTTTATCAAACTGAAAAAGCTGTACATTCTTTTCGTCGAAGTATCTCAAGTAAACTTCCAATTCAATATTTGTGGAATAGTTGGTTTTTTTAGCGTTCAGGTATTTTTTGTATGCGTATTTATACTCATACATGTTGGCCGAAATATCAGAAAGGATAGCAGAACCAATGGGGTGGCCACCCGCACCTTTACCCATATAGAATTGCTGGTCAGAAAAGGAAGCTTCGACAATTACTGCATTTAATTCATTTTCGATAAAATACAGTTTATGGCCTTTTGGGATAAACTGAGGCATTGAAAACATGGTAACAGATCCATCACCTGTTTTCATCACTGCAGAAATAGTCTTTATCCGGAAACCTTTCTCCTTGGCATAATTGATATCATGCTCAGTTAAATTCTGGATTCCATGGTTCAAAACCTTGTCTGGCTTTATAAAAACTCCATAAGCATGGGCCGCAATAATGCAGAGTTTATACAAAGCATCCATACCGGAAAGGTCCAGTGAAGTATCGCTTTCGGCAAAACCGAGATCCTGGGCATGTTTAAGGGCAATATCAAAATCGAGGTTGTCCTTGAATATCCTGGAAAGAACATAGTTTGAAGAACTGTTAAATATCCCGCTTACTGAATACAAAAGTTCATTATCGTAGTATTCTTCCAGTGTCCTGATAATGGGAATGCTTCCGCAGCTGGAGCCTTCATAAAGAAGAGATACATTGAATTGCTTCTGAATTTCAATGAGTTCAGCCAAATGTTCGGCCAGCATTTTCTTGTTTGCCGTTACCACATTTTTGCCGTTTTTTAAAGAGGCAGTTACAATTTCATAAGCAGCAGCGGCATCGTTGATCACTTCTACTATCAGGTCAATTGTTGGATCGTTGATCAGTTCATTTCTGTCGAAAGTGAAGTTTTCCATGGGAAGATCGCGTTCTTTTGTTCGGTCTTTGACACAGATTTTAACTACTTCAACATTGAAACCTGAATTTTGGGCCAGGATTTCATAAATTCCATGACCAACTATTCCATAGCCAAAAAGGCCTATTCTAAGTGTTTTGCTCATGATTTATATTTTAGGTTCCGTTTCCGGATTTTTGGTCGCTGTTATTTCTTCTTTGGAATAAAATTCCCTAAAGATTTTTGAAATTGTTTTCGCTTCTGTCAAAAAGCCATCGTGGCCATAAAAAGAATCTATTTCTACGTATTTTGCACCGGGAATATGTTCAGCCAAAAACTTTTGTTCTGAAACCGGGAATAAAATATCACTGCTGATCCCAACCACCAAGGTCCTTGCACGGATGGTATTTAAGGCTTTTTCAGCACTTCCTCTTCCGCGCCCAACCTGGTGCGAATCAAGTGCTTTGGTTAAGTAATAATAAGCATGACAATTAAACCTGGAAACCAGTTTATTTCCCTGATGTTGCTGGTAGGAGCTTGCCCTGTAATGGTCTATTTTTTCAATATCTGTTTCTGACTGGGTTTTCTGGTATGCTTCAAAATTTCTATAAGAAAGAAAAGCTATTGCCCTTGCTGCCTTCAAGCCTTCCCTGCCTGCATTTTCATCTTCTTCATTCCACGTAGGGTCAGCAGCGATTGCCATGCGTTGTGTTTCATTCAAAGCAATGCCCCAGGGAGAATGAAAAGCATTAGTTGCCAGCAATATGAAATTATCGAATATATTATTTTCCATAATTGCCCATTCTACAGCCTGTTGGCCTCCAAGAGAGCCACCTACTAGGGAATGGATATGTTTTATTCCAAGATGTTCCCTCAATAAAATATGTGCACGGGCCATATCCCTGATTGTCACCAGAGGGAAGTTCAAAAAGTAAGGCTTCTTGGTTTTAGGGTTGATGTCTGTTGGACCGGTACTGCCATAGCATGACCCAATAATGGCAGCACAAATTATAAATTGCCTGGTTGGATCGAAAACCATTTTGTCGCCTACCATCCCTTCCCACCACGATTCTACATCTGAATTGGCCGTTAATGCATGACAAATCCAAACAACGTTGTTTTTAGCGAGGTCCAGTTTCCCTAAAGTAGAGTAATGAATCTGGAGCTGAGGTAAAGTCTCGCCGGATTCTAACTGAAAAGGTTGGTTATATTTGAATATGTGATGATCCAAACCGGATTAAATTTTTGTAAAAATAGGAAACAATGGGCTAATTAATGAATTATGGGATTGGTATTTGGCCTAAGGGTAATAGGTAATAGCAAATAGCTTTTACAGTATGGTCAAATACAAAAGATGATTTTATCCCGGCCTTGGAAGAAATGACGTTAAAAATTTCTTAAGGAGCAATGGCAAAAGAAAGACTGCTTGCCCGATAGCTTGTAGATGTGGGTTATCCAAACAATTGCTTGTTCGCAGGATTTCGTGAGTGTGAAAAGAAATTTAGGCATTTCTTCCACCGCCTTGACTTTTTGCTTCTTTTTGGTCTAAGCAAAAAGAAGTCTGAAGTCTGATATGATCAGATAATCCTTATCACTACCTGAAATAATTACTATTTAGTTCAATAAATGATCCGAGTTGATAAAATCGTAAATCCAAAATCCTACATTTTATTGTAATTTTGAACCAATAATCTCTGTTATGAAAAAGATCGCCTGCTTTATTTTTATTACCATTTGTTATTTTTCCTGTGTTTCAAAAAAGAAATATGATGAGCTTTTAAAACATAAACTTGCCCTTGGAGTAGACAAAGCCGCCTGCGAAAGCAGTTATGATAGTTTATTGAAAGCTAAAAACCAATTGAAAAGCGATACTGTAAGGTTATATGCGAAATTGAAAAATACAGAACATCTTTTAGATGAGGAAGAAGACAGGGCAGCTGAATTAAGATCCGATATCCGTCACCTGATCGATAAATCCACAAAAGAAACAGGGCAACTGACAGGCTCACTGGCCGATAAACAAAAGCAATTGTCTGAAATTGAAAGAAACCTTCAGGATGCAAAAAAGCAAAACGATCAGCTGGCGGCCAGCCTTGCCGAAAGAGAGAAAAAGATCCAGGAACTTCAGAAGGTTTTAGATGACAAAGACAAAAAAGTGAACGACCTGAAAAACAAAATTTCAAATGCTTTATTAAGCTTCAAAGACGCGGACCTTACTGTTTCAGTAAAAAACGGAAAAGTATATGTTTCGCTTGCAGAGCAGCTTCTGTTTAAATCTGCCAGTACTACAGTTGATAAAAAAGGAGCAGAAGCATTGAAAAAACTGGCGCATGTATTAAAAGAGCAGAATGATGTCAATGTAATGGTGGAAGGCCATACTGACGATGTGCCCTTGCAAAAAGGATACATGGGAATGAATGATAATTGGGATTTGAGTGTATTAAGGGCGACTAGTATTGTAAGGTTATTGACAGCAGAAGGTGTTCAGCCTCAAAAACTTACCCCAAGCGGAAAAGGAGAATATTCACCTTTGGCAGAAGGCAAAACCGAGGCCTCGAGGACCAAAAACAGGAGAACAGAAATTATCATCACCCCAAAGCTGGATGAAATTTTCAAAATTCTGGAGAATAATTAGTTGCCGGTTGAGAGTTGTAAGTTGCGAGTGGAGGTCGGCGTTAATGTGCAACATTCAAAATCTTCTCAAAACTCAAAACCAACAACTCCCAACTGAGTAAATTCGGTTTTTTTTTCTTTATTTTGTAAATACCTACCGAAAAAACCATGAGCGAAAGACAACGCTATACAGATGAGGAACTTAAAGAATTTGAAGTCCTTCTCTCCGAAAAAGTTGACAAAGCAAAAAAGGAGCTTGAATATATAAAAGAAAGTCTTAGCAGAAAAAATAATAATGGCACAGACATCACTGCAGGTGGTGTAAAGGTCCTGGAAGATGGTGCTGATACCGCCGAAAAAGAAAGCCTTACACAATTAGCAGTTCGTCAGCAGAAATTTATTTCCAACATGGAAGCTGCCATGGTCAGGATAAAAAATGGTACATACGGCATATGTGTAGATACAGGGAAACTAATTCCCAAAGAAAGGTTACGGGCCGTACCTCATACAATGCACTCCATCGAAGCCAAACTGGCAAAAAGGTAGTTTATTAGTACTGTGTACTGAGTATTTGGTACTTAGTTAAATTACCGGTATGTGTTCAACTATTAATTCTTACTATTAACTATCTAGTTCTTCATATTGAAGCATTGATCTTCAGTTCTGCCGAACCTTTAAAAGTGGAAGACATAAAGTCTTGCCTTGCGGAGATGTTCGACGCAGAAATTCCTGCAGAGCATATTCAGGAGGCTTTAAATTTCATCCAGGAAAAATATCTTTCTGACGACTTTTCATTTGCCCTTTATAATTATGCCGAAGGATATCAGTTTTTAACTAAACCGGCTTATCAGGCAAGCATTAAACTATTGTTAAAACAAGCTTCCAAAAAGCGGCTTTCTACTTCCTCAATCGAAACCCTTTCTATTATAGCTTATAAACAGCCTGTTACCAAAGGGCAAATCGAGCAGATAAGAGGTGTGAACTGCGATTATTCTATCCAAAAACTCCTTGAAAAAGGGTTAATTGAAATGAGGGGCAAATCTGATTCAATCGGAAGGCCGGTTCTGTACGGGTCCAGTCAAAAATTTATGGATTATTTTGGCTTAAAGGATTTGAACGAATTGCCTCAGCCTAAAGATCTTTCTGTTGAAGAGAATGAAATCGGGATTGCAGTCGACTAATCTTCAAGGAATTCTATTTTTAATCTTAGCCTGATAGAATACAAGGCATAAAGAAAGGTTACAATGCTCATGTAAATCAAATGCTCACGGAGCCTGTCTGCACTTGTAGCTAAATGCCAGTCAAGATCCATCATACTGGAATAATACACAGCGCACAGCGCCAGATAAAAAAATATGCTTGTTAAAAGTGGGATTGCCATGATCAAAATCACTTCCCGCAAATATTCCCTGTTATTTCTCCGTATGAGAATAGACACAATGCTCAAAGCAAAAGCCACAATACAGGATATGTATATTTTGATATAATTGGACTGCTGGATTACAAAATCATGAATCATAAAATATTTTTCTGAAATGAAAAACTGTTTCCATAATTGCGGATCCAACAAAACTTTTAGGTTATAGTCAATATCAAAATAATGAAATTTAACTTTATAGAAATTCCAGAATAAAAGTGGGACTAACAGTATTATCAAAAGATATTTGATTTTCCAGGCCCTTAGAAGGCTGTACTTTAAAAGTCTTCGGTGATTGGCCAATAAGGCCATTGTAGCAAATCCAATCAGGATACACACCGACAGCAAAATCCCTTCATTTTTAAAGTAACAGATTAATATTGAGCAGCTTAGGTAAGTATATAGATACTCTTTCTTTTTTGAACGGATGAATTCGCATAAATATAGAATGGACAAGGAAGCATATATCCCCAGCCAGGAATCCAGGTACCCGCTAGTTAATTGAACTGGGTTAATTGAAATTACGGCTATTAAAAATCCTAAGCGGAATATAATATGAAGATGTTTTAAACTTATCAGGGCAAGTAATGTACCGAAGAATAAAACCAAAAGATTTGATTTTGGCAGGTATTCGTTCCAGAAACCCTGATCAAAACAAATAAAAGCACTTATGGAAGGAATAAAAATAGAATAAGTAGCGTGAGAAAATGAAGTTGTACAACCTTCCGTACAAATTCCAAGTGCTTCTGAAAAGCCATTGTTAAAAAACAATTGTTTTGCCCTGAAATACCAGATAGATCTTGCATCCCAGCCTGTAATTGGTTGATAAATGACAGATTTAAGCAAAGATTTTGTTAAATATAAAAATGAAATAACCAGTACAAAGAGGTTTAACCAAACCTCCTTCTTGATTCTGAATGTCCTGTAGTTTTTAATCAATTTATAAAATAAGTATCCCCATACAAAAACGGTTGTTATCTTAAAATAGATTAACAGTAGGCCTATTGGGATTTGTAATAATATCAGGAGGTAAAAAAATATTATTCCTGAAACGAATATCAGGAATATACTTTCTGTGTTTACCTTACTTTTTGTGAGGTATTGTTGAAGAAGGTATCCTGCTAGAAATACAGTGGTTACAAAAACAAATAATATTTTACCTAATTCCCACACAAAAATTATCTCTGTTAAATAAGACTTTGAGGCCTTCGATTTTATTTAATTCCTCCGGATAACCAAAAACTAGCTTGCTGGAGGTATCATTTCTAACTGGCCAGGCAGATTCCTGCATTCTTTGATAAAACTCCTGTTGGGTTTGAGAAAATGACCCGTAAATAAAGTAGTCAGTTGAATTTAACGAGTCTAAAATGTGTAGGCTATACTGAACACTTGCTGGTAAAATTTCCTTTCCTGTATGTGGGTTTAATAAGAGGCTATCATTTCTTTTATATAACTCTGAAGCAGTCTTGAAATCTGAAAGACTTTTAAAGTATGGGTTAAAAGCGTCTAGAAAAATCAATAAGATAATAACGGACAAAAGAATATTGATTAATTTTCTCATTTGAGAATGTCGCTTCAAGAATTATCGGGCAAACAGGTTGTATTTTAAAATACAATAAATAGCCCTGAAACCGTCTTTCCAGTTTATTTTTTTTCCTTCTTCGTAAGTTCTCCCGTGATATGAAATCCCTACCTCGTATATTCTAATACCTTGTAATCTCGATATCTTTGCTGTTACTTCTGGTTCAAATCCAAATCTCTTTTCTTTTAGTTTTAAGCTTTTTATTTTTTCCGACTTAAACATTTTATAACATGTTTCCATATCAGTGAGATTTATGTTCGTCAGAAAATTTGAAAGTGTTGTGAGGATCTTATTTCCTACAGAGTGAAAATAGAAAAGTACCCTGGCAGGTTTTCCACCTTTAAACCTTGAACCAAAAACAACGTCCGCAAAACCTTCCAGAATTGGTTTTAGCATCAGATTAAATTCTTCAGGATCATATTCCAGGTCAGCATCCTGAATTACAATTAAATCGCCTGTTGCTACTTTAATACCTGTTTGTAAAGCGGACCCTTTGCCTTGGTTTACTGGATGTTTATGATAGTTTATCTCAATATCAGGAAATCTTAATTTGAACCTAAATACTTCACCTTCAGTATCGTCGGTTGAACTGTCATTGACCACCACTATTTCTTTTCCAATACCATAATTGAGCTTTACCTCTCTTACTTTTTCAAGTAACCGGCATACGGTTCTCGCTTCGTTGTAAACCGGAATAATAATGGACAATTTTTCAGGCATAGCCAGGCTAAAAATTTTGACGCGCGCAATCTACTGCTTTCCCGCGTAAAATCGGATATGCAGTTTAAACGCTATTTACTTCTCATTCAAAACAGAAGTTTTTTCCAGGTACACTTCAGAGTAATCCCGATATTGGATAGCATTATTAGGGAAGTTCTTCACATTGCTTTGTAGTAACCTAAATCCCATGTCGTACCACAAAATAATTACGGGCGCATCTTTTATCAGCAGTTTTTCGGCCTGAAAAAAGAATTGGGTGGCTTCCTTAGGGGTTTTAGCTAATAAAGCTTTTTCATACAATTCGTCATAAGCAGGATTTTTATACCTGGAAAAATTAGGAAACGATTTTTCTTCAGGGGAATCCGGAACATCTTTTCCATAGAAAAGTGAAAGAAAGTTCTCTGGATTAGGAAAATCGGCCATCCATCCTATTCTGTAAAATTCTGCCTTGCCAGTGATGATGTTTTCAATCAGCTGAGAAAAAGGCATTATTTTCATTTCAATGTTGATGTTCAGGTTCTCTTTCAGTTGTCTTACTACCTCGATAGCAACATTTGAATTTCTTTCTCCGTCAGAATTTAATTCTAAAGTTACAGGTGGGAAGCCTTTGCCTTCAGGGTAACCAGCCTTTGCCAAATAGGCCCGGGCTGAATCTAGGTTGTAAGGATAACCATCCACACTGTCAACCGGGTAATCTTTGAACGCCGGAGGAATTATACCTTTATAGCCGGGGGCAAAACCTTCCCTGTTTAAGACCAGGTCAAATATTTTTTGCCTGTCAATGGCAAAAGATATGGCCTTGCGAAGGTTCTTATTGCTGAATACTTTTCCTTTATTGTTAAAGGTATAAAACTGGGATGCCATTTCTGGAGTTTGCTGCAATTCATAAGCACTGTATTCATTTTTAGCCCCATTTTTACTAGCTTCCAGAATTTCTGCCACATGTTCTGCCGGAAGGCGGTAAACCATGTCCAGGTTGCCTTTTTTAAATTCAAACAGTTCGGTTTTTTTCTCCTTGATGTATTTTATATCAACAGCATCAAGAAAAGGAAGTTTGTTTCCGAAAACGTCTTCACCATAATAATTTGGGTTCTTTTTTAAGATAATTGAAATATCTTCATCTACACTGCCAAGCGTAAAAGGCCCGGTCCCAACAGCTTTTATGCGCATGTCTAAGCCATACTTTTCATTAGCTTCCTTTGGATAAATCAATGTAAATGGCCTTGCTAGGTCATATAAAAATATAGAACTGGGTTTGACCAGGACAATTTTGATTGTGTATTTATCTTTCACCTGCAAACCTTCTAAATCAAAAACCGGGGAGGTGCCATTTACAGAAGCTGTGTGAAAGTGGTCGGCACCTTTGAGCAAACCTTTGAATACAACAAAGCCCTGGTTGTTGATATTTCTTATACAAAGTTGAGTGAAGCAATATTTGATATCTTCTGCGTTAAGTTCTCGGCCTTTCCCACCTGGAAAACAAGGATCATCGTGAAAAAATACATTCTTTTTTAGTTTAAAAATATATTCGGTACCCGAAGAATCTACGGAATAATCTTCGATAAGGCTCTTTTTTAAAGATAAGTTTGCCTGGTCGAATTTGAACAAACCTTCATAAACCTGTGATGCTACCCTAAATGAAAAAGCATCTGTAATGCTGGGTGGGTATAACGACTTAATGTATTCTGTTTCGTTTAAACGCAAAACCCCGCCATAAAACCTGCCACCTTTGGCCTCAGCGTTGTTTAGGGTAGCCTTGTCAGCTTTTTCTTGGTGTGTACATGAAAAAAGAAACGGCAACAAAAGCAGATATAAAAAGTATTTTTTAATGAGCATATTCTGAAATAATTTTAAATCTATAGTTCTAATAAAACCGGACAATGATCAGAATGGATGGCATCCTTTAATATAACGCATCGTTTCAATTCTGGTTTCAATATTTCAGTGGCAGTAATGTAATCTATTCGCCAGCCTAGGTTTTGCCTCTTGATCCTGCCCTGTAACTCCACCAGGTATAATTGTGTGGCTCATGGTTAAATACACGAAATGTGTCTATAAAACCAGAGTTAAAATACTTTTCCATCCAGGCACGTTCATCGGGGAGAAAACCAGAAGAATTTGCATTGGATTTAGGATTGTGGATATCAATAGCACGATGACAAATGTTGAAATCACCGCAAACTATCAGCCTGGGAATTTCTTTTTTGAGCCCTGAAATATAATTTTCAAAGAAATTCAACCATTGGTATTTAAAACCTTGTCTTATTTCCCCGCTCGAGCCTGAGGGCATATATACGTTTAAAACAGAAAAATCTTTGTAATCTATTCTTAAAACCCTGCCTTCACTATCAAACAAATCGTTTCCGCATCCATAATGTACATTTACAGGCTGCACTTTACTGAATATTGCTACACCGCTGTACCCTTTTTTTTCTGCAGGGTTCCAAAACAAATGGTTAAAGCCTAAAGCTTCAAAGGCATCTGTATTTACTTGGTCTGATGTTGCTTTAACTTCCTGCATGCACACACAATCTGCATCTGTGGCCTTTAGCCACTGTACATATCCTTTCTGGATTGCCGATCTTATTCCATTAACATTATAAGAAATGACACGCATTAAAAAATAAGCCGTTTTTAGAGATACAAATGTACCACATTATAATTTTTTTTGATCTGTCTAGGATACTTCTTTCTCAAAGTATTCCAGCACGTTCATTTTCAGGAACTTTTCCTGTTCATCTAAACTAAAAGGAGGAATTTTCTTTACTAATTTCCAATGTGGCCAGCCTTGTGCATCCAGGCCTTCCAATTCGTAATACCCCGAAAAGCTCAGGACTATGCAGGTTGCTATGTGCATCAGGTCTTGTTTTTCTTCTTTTGAGAAGTTTTTAAATCCTTGCCCAAGTTCCTGAACTCCTATGAGAAACAGAATGCTGTCCATATTGGCTTCTTTGCCGGTAAGGTTTTGTAGCCTGCTGATTAAATTTTGCCAGTCCTTTTCTAACGATAATTCTGAATAAGCCATTTCAATAATATCTGCAATTTCAGAAATCATCGCTTTACATTACCTTTATAGCTGATAAAAATATTGTCATGACCTTTCAGGAAATATACAGCAAGTTAAATTCTATTTTACCTGCAGGGGCTATTACCAAGGTGGAAGAAAATATCATTCAGCCTAGGATTACCCTTTCCAAAAACTATCTGAAAGAAGTGTGCAGATACCTTCACCAAACCGAAGGCTTGTATTTTGATTTTTTATCTAACCTCACTGCTATCGACAATGGTGTGATAAACGATTCCTTAGAAATAATTTATAATCTCTATTCAATTCCATACAATCATCATTTTGTTTTAAGGGTAGAGTTGCCACGTACTTTCAGTTCGGAAAAGGCAGAAGAATTCGTTTCATTTGAGGATTACCAGATCCCTTCCATTCCAAGCATATGTGATATATGGAAATCTGCAGATTGGCACGAACGGGAAGCGTTTGATTTAATGGGGATCTGGTTTGAAGGACATCCTGACCTGCGCAGGATTTTGATGCCGGCAGACTGGAAAGGCCATCCGCTACGGAAAGACTACCAAAACCTTGAAACTTACCACGGAATAAAAGTTGCCTATTAATTACTGATGATAGATTTCCAATCTGTTACCAAAAACTTCGAAGGCCATACTGCATTAAAGGATGTTTCTTTTAACATTTCAAAAGGAAAGATTTTTGGTTTGTTGGGACCAAATGGGGCGGGTAAAACCACCTTGCTTAGGCTTTTGACAAGAATGATGCTTCCTGATTCTGGTAATATCTTTTGGCAGGATAAAATATTGTCAGACATAGATCTGGCTAAAATTGGTTACCTGCCTGAAGAAAGGGGACTTTATCCGAAAATGTTTGCAGGTGAACACATCCATTTTCTTTCTTCTCTGAAAGGCGTCAGAAACAGAATCTCCAAAGAAAGACTTAATTATTGGGCTAAGGAACTTAATATTGAAGGTTTACTTAACAGGAAGATTGAAAACCTTTCGAAGGGCCAGCAACAGAAAATCCAGTTAATTGCTTGCCTGATCCATGAACCTGAA
>JANYCH010000104.1 GCA_025360395.1 Cytophagales bacterium
GATACCTGTAGCGTTTTCATTTCCCAAACCTCCCCCTGACCGGGTCCACATGAAAGATTGCGCCTTTATAGTTACTGGCAGGATAATTCCTGATATTGTTAAAAGAAAAATTAATTTGTTGAGCCACATAAGAATCATATTGAAATTGCAAACAAACATTAACTAATATAAGATCTCCAAATTAATTAAACTAATGAAATATTTCAGTGGCCTTTCTCTGTTTTTAAATTAGATACTTAAGCAATTTTGATATTTATAACTTACTTTTAGATTAATCCAAAGCACCTTTCTTAATCTCTTCCACCACACCTGGATCAAGCAAAGTAGAAATATCGCCCAGATTTGTCACTTCACCTTCCGCAATTTTTCTTAAAATCCTTCTCATTATTTTACCGGACCTGGTTTTAGGAAGTCCCTTTACAAACTGGATTTTATCTGGTTTGGCTATAGGTCCAATAATTTTTACCACTTCTGCAATTATTTCAGTTCTTACTTTGTCATCATCCTCAAATTCGCAATCGCAGATTACATAAGCATAAATTCCCTGGCCTTTAATTGGATGAGGAAATCCTACAACGGCAGATTCAACTACAAATGGATGTTCATTTATTGCATTTTCCACCTCAGCAGTCCCGATCCTGTGTCCTGAAATATTCATTACATCATCAACCCGGCCCAGGATCCTGTAATTTCCTTTCTCGTCCCGCTTGCAGCCATCGCCTGTAAAGTATAAGTTTGGATATGTTGCAAAATAGTTTTGTCTGCACCGTTCATGATCGCCATAAGTAGTTCTGATAATTCCAGGCCAGGGAAACTTCATGCAAAGGTTTCCTTCAACATTATTTCCTATAATTTCATTGCCTTCACTATCCACAATAACTGGTTGTACACCTGGTAAAGGAAGGGTTGCAAAAGATGGAATAGTTGGTGTGATACCGGACAAAGGAGAAATCAGGATGCCTCCAGTTTCGGTTTGCCACCAGGTATCTACAACAGGACAATTATTTTTTCCAATTTTTTCTGAGTACCAGTGCCAGGCCTCCTCGTTTATAGGTTCTCCAACTGAACCTAAAACCCTGAGAGAATCAAGCTTGTATTTAGCAGGCCATTCATCCCCCATTGCCATCAAAGACCTGATGGCTGTCGGGGCTGTATAAAATATATTGACTTTGTGCTTGTCTATAACTTCCCAGAAACGGCCAGCATCAGGATAAGTGGGAATTCCTTCAAACATCAAAGTAGTTGCCCCTTCAAGCAAAGGCCCATATAGCAAATAAGAATGTCCTGTTATCCAGCCCACGTCAGCGGTACACCAATAAACGTCATTTTTATTGTATTGAAACACATTGAGAAACGAATAATGGGCATAAACCATGTAGCCGGCCGTTGTATGGACAACACCTTTTGGCTTTCCTGTTGAGCCAGATGTATAAAGAATAAACAAAGGATCTTCAGCATCCATTTCAACAGCTAAATATTCTTTAGAAACATTTAATTCTTCCTCATGCCACCATTTATCACGACCGGAAATCATTTTGATTTCGTCATTTGTTCTTTTGAGTACGATGCAAGTCTTCACCCCCGGACATTTTTCAAGTGCCTTGTCTATAATCTCTTTTATATTTATTCTTTTATTCCCCCTAAAACCTCCATCACTTGTAATGACTATTCTGGCATCGGCATCTAAGATCCTGTCTGCCAGTGAGGCAGAGGAAAAACCTGCAAAAATTACCGAATGAATAGCACCTATTCTGGCACAGGCAAGCATTGCAATTGCAGCTTCCGGAACCATTGGCAGGTAAATACAAACCCTATCCCCTTTTTTAACCCCGTTTTTTATAAGGACATTGGAAAACTGGCAAACTTTCTCATATAGTTCATGGTAGGAAAGAGAAATGGTACTTTCTTCAGGATCGTTAGCTTCCCAGATAATTGCTGTTTGATCTCCTTTGGTCAGTAAATGCCTGTCGAGACAATTTTCTGTTATGTTTAATTTGGCTCCATCAAACCATTTTATATCCGGTTCCTGAAAATTCCAGTCCGATACTTTATCCCACTTTTTTCTCCATTCAAAACTTTCAGCTTTTTCGGCCCAAAAACCTTCAGGATCTGAAATACTCTTTTGGTATTCAGATTTATATTCTTCAAAATTTGAGATACGGTAAGGCATTTTTTAGTAATTGGTATTTGGTACTTAGACAGATCTAAACTCTCAGTAAATATTGATGATTTACTTTGGATGTCAAAAAGGATTTTGACTTTGGTGTTGTGATTTCTTTATCACTAATAACACAAGGTTTCACAAAGTACACTAAAGTAATTCAGGGATTTAGGGCCTCTGAGTGCCTTGTGAAACCTTGAGCGCGTTGTCGTTTAAAATCTAGTAAAATCAGGGACGTATTTCTACAGAATCAAGGGCGGTGGAATCTACTTTAGGTTTTAATTTGGTCCGGCAATTGTAAGGCTTATTGATTTTTACAAATGGCCTTGGGAAATAACCCATTTTTACCCCAGTTTCTTTGTCCTGATACAGTTTTTCCATATAAATTCCATAGACAGGGCAAGCAGTCCTGGCGCCTTCGCCCAGCGCCGATGTGCGGAAATGGATACTCCGGTCATCCCCTCCAACCCAAACCCCGCTAACCAGATCTTTGGTAACACCCATAAACCAACCATCTGAATGATTAGAAGATGTACCGGTTTTGCCTCCAAATTCATTACCCTTGAACAAACCTCCGTGCTGGAATAATGCTTGCGATGTGCCACCTGGTTCTTCTAAACCACCTTTTAGCATATAAAGCATAAGCCATGATGTTTCCTCGCTTATAGCATGTTTTCGCTGGGGCATAAATTCATGGATAATATTTCCGTTGTGATCTTCAATACGCAAAACAAACTGTGGTTCGGTCCAGACACCTTTATTTAAAAAAGTGGAATATGCCCCAACCATTTCATACAAACTAACATCGCTGGATCCTAAACCTACTGAGGGGATTGTATCTAACCGGCTTTGTATACCTAGTTTATGGGCATAATTTATCACAGTTTCAGGGCCAATTTTTTCTATTAATTGTGATGTGATGGAGTTAACAG
Organism: Cytophagales bacterium; assembly: GCA_025360395.1. GTDB lineage: Bacteria > Bacteroidota > Bacteroidia > Cytophagales > UBA9547 > UBA9547. Next base: position 3,094 of record JANYCH010000104.1, read on the forward strand.
ATTTGGCCATGGCCCTTCTTAATGTCATTTCTTCACCGGTAAATACCCAGTCGCTGTTCCTTGGGCTCCACGTTGTGTCTTTTTTTAACCAGCGGTCGTAATACTTGATACTGACCCTTTGGTCAATCATTTTGTCACAGGGAGTGTACCCTTTGTCTATAGCTGCACAATAAACAAAAGGTTTAAAAGTAGAACCAGGTTGTCTTTTGCTTTGATATACATGGTCATACTTAAAATGCTTAAAATTAATACCTCCAACCCAGGCCAGAATATGGCCTGTAAATGGATCCATTGTCATCATCCCGCATTGTAAAAAGTGCTTATAATACCTGATTGAATCCATGGGAGATAATAAAGTATCACGATCGCCTTTCCAGGAAAAGACTTTGATCTTTTTAGGTTTGTTCATGTAATAATTTATGGAATCCTGGTTCCCTCCATAGCGTTTTTTTAGAATAATGTAATAATCAGTCCTTTTGGCTACTTTTTCTATAAAGCCTGGAATTTCTATGTCTTTTTCATCAACCCAAGGGTTTTTGCCTTTCCAATGCTTGTAAAATTTTGCCTGTAATACTTTCATCTGAGAATCTACAGCAGCTTCTGCATGTTCCTGGATCCTGGAATTTAATGTAGTATAGATTTTTAAACCATCTGCATATAGATCTAAACCGTTTTCTTTACACCAATCGCGCAAGTAGTTACCTACTATGTTCCGGAAATAAGTCCCGCTGCCGTCATTATGACTTTCGGCTTTGAATTTCACAACAAGGGGAGAAATTGAAAGGGAATCAAATTGTTCCTGGCTTATTACGCTGTATTTAAGCATTTGACTTAATACAACATTTCGTCTTTCCTCGCATTTCCGGGGATTGGAAACGGGACTATAACTGGTAGGTGCTTTTAATAAGCCAACAAGTACTGCACATTCATTTATAGTCAGGTCTGATGGTTTAGTATTAAAATAAGTATTGGCTGCAACTTTTATTCCGAAAGAATTGCTTCCAAAGTCTACCGTATTTAGGTACATGGTCAGAATTTCTTCTTTGGTAAAGGTTTTTTCCAGCCTGGTTGCCATGATCCATTCCTTGGTTTTAATGATCATGGTTTTGATAAGCGGAATTCGCCCCAATAAACCCTTAGAAACCTCATTTCGGGTCTTAAAAAGGTTTTTTGCCAGTTGTTGTGTTAACGTACTTCCTCCCCTGTTATCTCCTTTCATTAAGTATATCGGGATAGAAATTAAAGCATTAAGGTCAATACCAGAATGCTCATAAAAGCGGATATCTTCTGTTGCAATTAATGCCTTGACAATGTATGCGTTAAGTTCAGAATAAGTTACCGGGCTTCTGTTCTCCCTGTAATATTTCCCGATAAGTTTATGGTCTACTGTATATAATTCCGAGGCGATGGTCACTTTCGGATTTTCTAACTTCTCAATTTCGGGCATAGAACCAAAAAGCCAAAGGAAATTGAAGCTCACCATTCTGGTATATAACCAGAAATAGAATACAAATGCGAGGAAATAACGCCAAATGCCAGGAAGTTTTCTATATCTGGACATAAATGACGAAAAGCCTTTTGCCAGAAAATTACCAGTATTTAGCAAGACCTTGAAAAACTTATCCTTCACCAGATTAATATTGGAGCACAAAGATAGAGGGGAAATTGAACGATGTACGATTTAATACGAGCGAATTCCAATTTTGGCCAGTTTAAAATAATATTTTATGATTTTTATGTAGCTGATTAAATCTTCCTTGCCACTGAACTGACCAAAAACCCACCAAAACCTTTTTCTTTTCTGAAAATGGTGACCACTATATAATCAAACGATTGAAGATTATCTGCTGAACTTATGAGCATTTTTCCTGATTTATCCTTGATTTCTGTACTGGTTACATATGGCCCGTTCACAGCTACCAATTCAACCTTGTAAAATTCATAAGGTGGTTGATCGTTCATAACTGGTTTTACTTCAAAGCCATCCTTCTTAAACTGTTTACTTTTTATATCGGTCCTTCTCCGGATTGTATCATGTTCAAAAATAATAACATCGTTGATTTTTATGTTAAAAGCCGCATTGTCTTTAATTGTAAAGGCAGCATAGGTTTTTTGAATGTTCGAGACATGGTCGGCCTTATTGCGATTTTCAACAAATGTGCAGGTATCGCTTTTAGAGCTTGAATATTTAAAGTCAGGATATGAATTAGAACTTTCTACAGAAACTTCACAGACACACCTGAACCCGACCCACTCAGTCGGACATGAGTAAAATAACCTGTCCTGAATTTCACAATCTTCTTTAGGGTGCATCCAGCTGCCACCTTTTGCATAATTACTATCAGCCACCATTTCAGCTACATTACCAATCATGTTATAATAGCCGAAGGTATTGGGGCGATAGGAATAAACGTATTCAGTAGTTTTAAATGCCTTTTTTTTGTTTTTAACCGGAGCTTCTAAACAGTTAAACTGGAGATATAATACTGAATCAGGGACAACTTCACCATTTTCGAAACGTTTGAGCCAGTATTTATCTATCGGTACACGGGTAAATTGTATTCCAAAAGGAAATAAATTTGAATTTAAAGTTCCATAAGCTGCAGTTTCCCATTCTTCTTCTGTAGGAAGCCTGAATTTATAATTGATTTTAAAAGATTTTTTTTCTTTTGATAACTTATCATTGATTGTTTTTGTCACTATTTCAGATCTCCAATTGGCGTAATGAACCGCTTGAAGCCTTGTAATTCCAACTACGGGGAAGTACCTAAACCCGGGATATCTGAGATAACGGTCTTCCTGATAAAACTTTATAATATTAAAACTGTCTTTGGGAATAAGTGACCAGGTTAAATCATGATTATATGGGAGAGCCTGATTGTAAACAAGTTCAGAGGAGTCCATCTTGAGCCTGAACAAATATTCCAGGTAATGGATATTGGCGATTTCTGTCTCATCCATGTAGAGATTTTTTTCAAGCAAGATGCCATTTGGGGGTGGGTACTTTGAAATAAGTTTTAAAGTTTCAGTCGAAAACTTTTCTTGCGCAACGACCTGATACTGAATTAAAAATATGGTAAAAATTAAAAACCTCACAATTAGTATTTATTTTTTTTCTTTACTGTTTTTGCTTTTCTAATTACTACTTTTTTTCCTTCAGCACGCGCTTTGATCATCCATTTTTTCTCATGAAAAGCTCCCTGGAAAGTTGGATCAGCACGTTTTTTTAGTGCGTCAAGGGTTTTTAATATTTCCTGGTTTTCTTCAATTGGTGTTTCAGTTACAAAAACTTCAGGTGGTAATGGCAAAACTGTAATCTTCATCCTGATCAACTCTTCAATGTTCATCAAATGATGTTCTTCTGCCGGGTTCATGAAAGTAATAGAAGTCCCTGCTTTTAGTGCACGTCCCGTTCTTCCAATTCTGTGTACATAGTCTTCGTAAACTGTCGGAACATCAAAATTAATCACATGGCTTACGTCTGTAATGTCTATACCTCTAGATGAAACATCTGTACAAACAAGTATTCGGACATTGCCACTTTTGAAATCTTCAAAAGAATTTAATCTTGTATTTTGCCCTTTATTAGCATGGATAGTCCTAATGGTGTAGTTAGTTTTTCTTCCTAAGTAGCGGAAAATGTTTTCGGCATATTGTCGGGTTTTAACAAAAACAATGACCCTACTTAATGAATCATTTTCTAAAAGATGCATTAGCAGACCTAATTTAGTATGGAAATTAGGTGCCTGGTAGGCAAACTGTTCAACTGTATCAACAGTAGTAGCAGACGGAGCGACTTCAATTCTCACAGGCCATTCCAGGAACTCTGCGCTGAATTTATTTACCTTTTCAGGAAATGTTGCCGAAAAAAGTAGGTTTTGGCGTTTTGTTGGAAGTATTTCAAGCAACCTTCTTATTTGAGGCATAAAACCCATATCCAGCATCCGATCAGCTTCGTCAAGGATTAGAGTCTTTATATCTTTTAAAACAAGGTCACCTTTAGAATATAATTCTATCAGCCTCCCTGGAGTTGCAACAATTAGGTCAGATCCCTTTTGAAGATTTTCAATTTGTGTTTTTGGACCTAAGCCACCATATATACTTACAAATCTTAAGTCTGTATACTTACCTAGTACCTGGGCATTTTCCAAAACTTGTACTCCCAATTCCCTTGTCGGTACTAAAACCAAAACCCTGGGATATTTTCCTGAAGCAAATTTTATCTTCATTAGGGTTGGCAAAAGATAAGCTGCGGTTTTTCCTGTCCCTGTTTGTGCAATTCCCAATATATCCTGGCCGCCGATGATGGCAGGTATGGCTTTTTGCTGAATAGGGGTCGGTAGTTCATACCCTGCCTCGGCAACTGCCTGTAACAATTGTTTGTTCAGGTCAAAATCTTTAAACGTCAAATTATTAAATTTTACCCTAAGTTCTCCATTTTGCTTGATTATAACAGCTTTTAGCTGATTAAAATCAGTTTTAATAGAAAAGAGAATACCATTAAGGAATTAAAATACATGTAATTTATTGTCAATTATTTATCTATATGAATTGCTTTTTAAATATTATTATTAGTTTTGTTTAATAAATTATTTATATAATGAAAAAAATCTTACTAACGGTCAATTTGCTTTTCCTCACATTGCATTTGTCATTTGCGCAAACGCCGCTTTCAATGAACGGAAGACTTAAACTGATCGGTAACCAGTTAAGTAACCAATGCGGTACTGCAGTTCAACTGAGAGGTATGAGTACACACTCCGCCTTAACGTACAAAAATTGCTTGACTGAAGCTGGTGTGGCTTCGCTGGCTGCAGCGGGATCTGACCTTATTCGTTTGGCTATTTATACTGAACAAACAGGTAATCCTCCTAATGCAACTCCTCCCTATTCTGCAGATTCTGTGAATAGCAATATCTGGATAGGACAAATGGTGAACCTTGCTGAAAAGTACGGTATGTATGTAATAATTGACTGGCACGTTTTATCAGATCAATCTCCTTTGACACATCAGGACCAAGCACAAAAGTTTTTCGCAACTATGTCGAGAAATTTCAAAAATAAGAGAAATGTAATTTACGAAATATGCAACGAACCTAATGGAGGCACAAGCTGGTCAACCATAAAAAGCTATGCACAAACAATCATTCCTATAATAAGACGCAACGATCCTGAGGGAATTATTCTTGTAGGAACTCCCGAATGGAGCAGCAAACCAACTCAGGCAGCAAATGATAAGCTGACGGGGAACATTGCCTATAACGTAATGTATACTTTCCATTTTTATAGTGGTTCACATTATGGCGATTATCAATCTGAACTTCAAAACGCAGCTTCAAGGATCCCAGTTTTTGTTTCGGAATGGGGAACAACTAATGCTGATGGTGTTGGAGGGGTAAATACAGGAAATTCAGATACATGGATCGGTATTATGAAAAACCTTAAAGTAAGCTGGGCCAACTGGTCATTTTCTGATAAGTCAGAAGAATCTGCTGTTTTAACTCCTGGTGCATGCCTATCCGCAAGCTGGTCCAGTAAAACTACTTCAGGGAACTACGTGTTTGGTAAACTAAGTACTGCTGATGATTTTACCCAATGCCAGGCCGCCGGCGACGATGATAAAGACGGCGTTCCCAATGGTGACGACAAATGTGCCGGTACGCCGGCGGGTACGCTTGTAGATGCTACAGGATGTACAGCAGTAGTCGGAGATGCGGACAAAGACGGGGTAACTGGAGATGGTGTATCTGGCGGAAACGATATGTGTGCAAACACACCTATTGGAAGTAAAGTTAACGCCTGGGGTTGCCCAATGGAATTAAATTTTTCAAGTAACGTCTGCATGGGCTTCAATAACTATCAGGGATATGCAAGGACAGATTTTACTATTGATAGTTTAGCCAATATTGAATATTGGAACAGGCCATTTGATAAAAGCCCGGTATATTCTGCAACTACTTCAAATGGGCAATTAATCATAAAAGTTACGAACGCAGACCCACAGTATAGAACTATGGGATTTTCATTCGGAAAGAAAATTGTACCAAACGGTGCTAAATTCGATACTACACTCTATCCTCTGGATATCAGAAAATATCCTGTAGTGAAATTTGATATGAAATTAACACCTGGTTCAGGATATGCCCCATCAGATGCAGTAATCGACATTCAATTAGAAGATGTAAATGGAAATTCCATTAGCACAGACAATTTAAAAAATCTGGCAAGACAAACAGTTGCCTTGAATACAGTTGTTTCTTTATCGTGGAATTTTACTGGAGGATACCTTCAATCTTATAATGAAGTGTTATGTGGATCAGCAGGAACGCCTTGCTATATCAGCACTTTTGATTTTTCAAGGGTAACTAAAGTTAAAGTTTGGGTCAATCCAGGAGCTGGTTCTGGAAATTGGACAAGAGCACCTTTTAATGGCACCTGGATGATAGATAACTTTAGTGTTGGTTATAATAATACTTTAAATTATTCCCCGGCATGTACACCTACACGTGATGATGACAAAGACGGGGTTATTCAGGATAATGACAGATGTCCAGACACTTCTCCTGGATCTACTGTAAATGCCTCAGGCTGTGCCCAAAATCAAATAGATGACGATAAAGATGGAGTTGTAAATTCAAACGACCTTTGTCTTAATACTCCTCCAAAATCTGTTGTAAACCCTTCTGGTTGTGCTGTTTCTGAAGCTGATGACGATGGAGATGGGGTGATGAATGACAAAGACCTTTGTCCAAATACAATTAAAGGGGCAAAAGTTGATGCTACGGGTTGTGTTCAGATAACAACCGGAATCACAGAAGATTTGGCAATCGGAAATCTTTTATTATATCCTAATCCGGCTACGGACAATTTAGTTATAGAACAGAAAAACCAGAAATATAACAAGGCAATCCTGATGGACATGAGCGGTAATATTATGACTGTATCTGCCCTTAATTCATTGAAAGAATCAATTGATCTTAAAGCCTTTGCAAAAGGTATTTATATGATACAATTGGTAGGAAGTGAAAGGTCCGAATATGTTCGGATTGTAATTCAATAACATTTTTCCTGCATTCTTGTTAAAATCCCCGGCTCTAAACCGGGGATTTTTTTTGAATTAAAGCAAAGTTGCTTTTTATTTTAATCTCTTATGAATATTTTTCGTAGAATAAGTTTGTCAATAATTAGGAATTAAATTAGCACAGATGCTTCAGTTAACTGGCTATAAAAAATATTATGGAACACGACTGGTTCTTGAGATCGAAAATTATTTGTTTCAGGAAGGTCTTCATTGGGTAAAAGGAGAAAACGGTTCAGGTAAAACAACTTTATTTAAATCATTGGCGGGGATATTTCCTTTTCAAGGTAAAATAGCTTTGAACGCTTGTTCGATAAAGGAAGAGCCAAATAAATACAGACTACAAGTGAATTATGCTGAAGCAGAACCTGTATTTCCACCTATGGTAAAAGGCAAAGACCTGGTAAGTTTATTTGAGAAATATAAAGAGGCTTTCCCAGGTCAGTCTAAAGAAATTTCTGAAATTCTTGATATTAAGTTTCTTGAGGAATTTTTTAGTAGTTATTCTTCCGGAATGGGTAAAAAACTGTCATTGCTATTGGCATTTTTGGGTCAACCAAAAGTAATATTGCTTGATGAGCCTCTTGTGACACTCGATGTAAAATCTGTAAATGGCATGCTGGAACTGATCGCTTTGTACCGTAAAAAATACAATACAAGTTTTTTAATTTCTTCACACCAAGCCTTTGAGAATGGCATTATAAAACCAGATTATATCCATCAGGTAGAAAATCTTACTATATGTTATCAGGCATAAAACAAGACTTTACTTTCCTTGCAAAGGTTTTAATTAAACCCTTCTATGCTGAAAATGCGGGACAGATATTTACTGTTGTTCTGGTTTGTTTTGGTTTATTCCCAGGTTTTGCTATGCTCAAAGAGGCGCATTATGGAATAATGATTGCCATTTGTACTTCTCCCTTGGCCATGTTTGCTTCATGTTTACTTTGGACAGCCTATGCTTATAAGTGTTTTGCTTTTGTTCTAAGGGAGTTGAGTCTCTCACAAAATGAATGTCTTTACATTATCGGTTTGGGTAAGCCTTTTCGAAATGTTTTTTTGTTGTTCATTTTTCAGCTTGTCCTTTTTGTACCTGTATTGTTGTACGTCTTCTTCACGCTATTTATTGGCATAGGTTCAGGATATCATCTTCAGCCATTTATTATTTTTATTTTTTTGTCCGCTCTCAACCTGTTAATTTCTTTTATTTATTCTTATCAGTTTAGAAACCCTCAAGAGGAACTAAAGCTTCCATTTGGAATACCTGCATTTAAAAGGAGCTGGGATTTACCTTTCTATTTGTATCCTATTTCACATTTTATAGGAAAGAGGAAACTTATGCTATTTGTCACTAAGGTTATTTCATTCAGTTTGATTTGGCTTGGTTTCTATCTGGCACATAATCAGGATTTAGATATCCGTTTTGTATATATTACTATGGTCGGGTCAATCCTTGCACATTCCATTCTTGTACAACATTTGCGTGATTTTGAAAATAAAAACATGACCTGGATGTTGAATATACCCTTAAGGCTATCTTTTAGGTTTATTGGCTATCTGATATTGTTCTTCTTTCTGATATTACCTGAAGTCTTCTTTATTTTTAAATATGCATTTAATCAAATAAGTTATGCTGAAGTACCTAATTTTCTTGTACTCGGGATTGCGGGATTATCTTTCTTACACTCAGTTCTATATATAAAAGACATGAATGAAACTAAATTTATGAATTACCAGATAGGCTTTTTGCTTGGGCTGATTATGGCCATACAATTTAGAATACCTATTTTGGTGATTTCTATCGCTTTGTTAAGCTTAGCTTACTTAACATATAAAAGACGCTATTATTTGTACGAATAAAGAATCTGGAACTATGGCATTAAAGGTAATAACCTTAAAACGTCTTCCAGTTTGCAAAGATCAGTACCCGTATTCATAGTAGCAGCTGAACCACAGGCTACGCCAAATTTTAATGCTTCTTCTAAAGATTTCCCCATTGCAAGGGAATAAGTAATTCCTGCTACCAAACTATCTCCGGCACCAACAGTACTTCTACGTGGTATTTCGGGAGCATTCATTTGGTAAATAGTATCTTTATTTACAAGCATTGCGCCTTTTGCACCCAGCGAAACTACTGCTATTTCACAAAAGCCTTTCTCAATTATTTCCCTTGCAAGTTGCTTAACGTCAGTTAATTCGGCCCTGTCTCGACCTGTTAGTTCACAGAGCTCTATGTAATTTGGTTTAAGCAAATATACACCGATGCCAGCTGCAGCCTTTAATGCTTCCCCTGAAGTATCAAGGATAAATTTGGCTCCAATTTCCTTTGCCTTCATCGCAACTTTTGCATAAAAATCGTCTGGCATGCCAGGCGCCAGACTTCCGCTGGCTACAATAAAATTAGGTTTTGGTATAAGTACATCAAGTTCAGAAATTACACGGCTGTATTCCTCTTCTGTAACCGATTTTCCGGGTAGATTAAAACGATATTGATTATCCGTAGCTTTATCTTCCACCATGATATTCTCACGTGTGGCAGCTTTGGTGGTGATAATGGTTTGCCTTACACCTTCCTTTTCTAATAATTCTTTCAGGCATGAACCAGTTGAACCTCCAGCCATATAGATAGCTGTTGAATCTCCTCCAAGTTTTTTTATGGCACGGGAAACATTAATTCCACCCCCTCCCGGATCTATTTTGGGATCTGAGCAACGAAGTTTTTTATCAGGAATAAGACTGTCTACTTCAGTAGTTTTATCAAGGGCAGGGTTTACCGTAATAGTAACAATATGCTTAGAAATCATCCTCTGTTTCTCTTATGAGGTTTAATTATATGCAAAAAAGCGTGCAAATGTAAGTGATAAATAAATATGCTGAATAGATTTAAAAAAAATAAATGATTTTAAAACCTGAAGCCCATTACTAAAATATCATCAAGTTGTTCCTGGTCTTTTTTCCAGTTGTCAATTGCATTTTCCAGACCTTCTTTTTGAACTTCCATTGGGAGGTCGCTATTGTTTATCAGCAGCTCTCTGAACCGTGGGTACATGAATTTCTGCTGTCCGTCTTCTCCTCCAATCTGTCCTGCATATCCATCTGAGAAAATGTATATATTATCACCTTTTATAAAGTCAAATTCCTGATTGGTAAAGGTTGCAATTTTTCCACCTCTTTGAATTCCAATCGAATTCCTATCGGCTTTATAAACAGTTATTTCTTTGTTTCTAATGTGATATAAAGGATTATTAGCACCAGAAAATTGGATTTTTTTCTGTGACATGTCTATAACACAAAGAGCAATATCCATTCCTTCACGTGACAGGGCTCCAGCCTCGTCCTGATGTAAGGACTTGATCACATCGGCATTCAACTTTGTTAGAATATCGGCAGCGTTATCGTTGCTTTTTTCCTTCATAATCTGGTTAAGCAGATTATATCCAATTAACGACATAAATGCACCGGCAACACCATGGCCTGTGCAATCAATAGCTGCAATATAGATCTTATGGTTTTTTACATTGAACCAATAAAAATCACCACTTACTATATCTTTCGGTTTGTATAGAATAAAGAAATTAGGAATGAACAATTTTATTACTCCAGCGCTTGGGAGTATAGATTGCTGGATTACTTTTGAGGTTTCGATACTATCTGTCACCTCTTTATACAACGATTCAATTCTTTTACTTTGTTCCTCCATTTCTTCTTTTTGAAGAATAACTTCAGTGGTCCGCTCAGTTACCTTCTGTTCCAATTCTTTGTTTAAGTTGTCTTTTAAGTCTTGGTTTTCGCGTAATTGGCTGATGATCCCTAATTGAGCTTCGTCTTTTTCCTGTTTCATTACTCTTATCCGGTCTGCAAGTGCAAAGGATAAGAACATCATCTGAATAACAGTTCCAAAATTGAAGCTGTAAACTGTCATGATGTTGTTTGGCAGTGAGAATCCAAGGAAACTGTTTACAGTGAGGTTTGAAACAACAAAGCCTATAAGCAAAAATGTAATACCGATTACAAAATACCAGGCAGGTACAAAACCTTTTCTTAAAGCAAGAATTACAGCGATATAAGTGAACACCATAGGTGCCGCATCGAAAAACATTGTGTTTTTCAAATTTGGGACAAGTGAGAATTCTGCAATGAAAATGATGATCCTGAAAATGATAATGAAGTTTAATACTTTGAAAAATGTGGGCGCGACAGTTTTTAAGGCCAAAAATTTCTCAGTGTAAAGCAAAACCCACATCACCATCATAAAAAGTGAAACCGATGATACATAAGGATTTATATTGGGGTGATTTCTCCAGAGATATTGAAACCCAGTCCCATCCAGGGACATACAATAAAGTGCATTCGAACAAACATAAAGTACATACCAGATATAGGTTTCATCCTTTGTGGTAATGAATATAAAGAGGTTATAAATGGCCATTGCGAAAATAAGACCGTAAAAAACCCCAAGAAAATAATATTCATTTAAAGCATAATTGCTAAACCTCTGATAAGTCCTGACCACAGATAGCATAAAATTGAGATGCTTGGACCTAATCCGGGCATAATACACAATTTGTTTCTTATTGAAATCCGGCAGGAAAAAGACGAAATTTTTGTGTTGTAGCTTTTTTCTACTGAATATTAATGAGTTGCCCGCCTTGGTTTCTATAAAACCACCATTTCCATCCGGGGTGTAAAAAGTAATCTCTTCAATAGAAGAGTCATAAAATTCCTGTAGCCATTTTATCGAGGAATCACAATTGTTTTTTACTGAATATCTTATCCAATAGGCAGATTTTGTGTGATAATTCCTGGGAAGTTGTTCTTTATTTTGTACAAACCTGTTGGCATATTCAGGTAAAGAAATGTCACTTATTGTGAGCTTTTTACTTGAATCTTCAAAAATATCTATAAACTGATATGAAGCTGTATATTCATTAGTGCCTGGTGTAAGAGTTATTACATCAGCACCAAAAGCAAAAGTGAATGATATAAATCCAAAAAATAATCTAACGAGAATTTTCAAATTTGTCTTGGTTTTTGG
>JANYCH010000109.1 GCA_025360395.1 Cytophagales bacterium
TTATATCTACTATTCTGGATTTAAATTCTGGATGGAAATCTGTAAAAGCTATTTTAAGTTCCCAACCTTTTGATGTGATCCACTGCAGGGGCTATGTTCCGTCGCTATTAGGTGAAAAGGTTTACAAGAAATTTAAAATACCTTTTATATTCGATATGAGAGGTTGGTGGCCTGATGAAAAACTTGAAAGCGGAACCTGGTCTTCTCCCCTATTTAAACCTATATATCATTATTTTAAAAAGAAGGAATGCGATTTCTTTAAAAATTCGGAAGTTACAGTGTCACTCACTCAATCAGGGAAAAACGAAATACATAGACTCGGTTATAATAATGTTCAGCAAATACCTACCTGTACAGATTTAACCCTTTTTACACGTCAGGATGAGGAAAACATACTTAAAACGAAATTAAAGATAGGTTTTCCTGAAGGATCGAAGGTATTAATATACAGCGGCGCTTTAGGGGGGAATTATCCAGTTGAAGATATATTTCTATTCCTAAACGCTTTTCTCAAAAAGTCAGAATCTAATTATTGTTTAATTCTTTCTAAGGAATCAATCCCAGCCAACCTGGAACTTCCTGTACGAACAGTTTTAAAATCTGTTAACTATACAGAAGTAAACGAATATTTATCTATTGGAAATTATGGCCTCATCTATTATAAAAAGGCATCTTCAAATATAGGAAGGTGCCCTACAAAGCTTGGAGAGTACTGGGCTTGCGGTCTTCAGGTGATTTGTCCAGGAGGAATTGGTGACCTAGATAACCTTTTCTTAAAATATCCCAATTCCGGATTTAGTATAACAGAATGGAACGAAGCCGAGATAAACGACGTATTAGATATAGCAATAAACTCCAGTAAAAATTTAGATGATTTAAAATATGCGGCTTTTGATTATTTTGCCTTAAATAAAGGTGTGGACTTTTACCAAAGCCTTTATAAAAGAGTTTCCCAACCGAATAAATAGCAATTAAGTTTAAGTGATATGAGAATTTTTCTACTCGGTTTAACTGGTGCAGGCAAAAGTACAATAGGCAAATTATTGGCTAACAAATTATCTTACCCATTTGTTGACCTTGATGATGTGATAAAATTTGAAACCAGAAAAAGTATAGAAGATATATTTGAGACTGAAGGGGAAGATAAGTTTAGAAAATTAGAAAGTGATTTTTTACAAAAAGTTGCATCTATAGACAGGCGTGTTATAGCTACTGGCGGAGGTACGCCTTGTTACTATGATGGAATGGATTTCATAAAAAAATCAGGAGTAAGTATTTTTCTATATACACCTGTTGAGTTAGTGACAGAAAGATTGTTTGGTTCAGGATCTTCTCAAAGGCCAATGCTCAAGGGGAAATCTAAGGAAGAATTACATAAATTCTTGTTAAAAAAGTTTAATGAACGTTTACCAATTTATGCACAGTCAGATTTTTCTATTGATACCAATTTAGGGGAAACGCCTGAAAAGGTCGCTTCTATGTTATTTGTACTAGTAAAGTTGTTGGATCAGGAAAAAAATCTGCATCCACAACTAAAAGCTCATCAGCAGTAATTAGAAAAAGAAACCACCTCCAATTGTAATGTTGTTTAAAACATTGCTGGTTTTGACTTGAAGATTATCCGAGGGATTATTTATATAAGGAACATAGTCAGAATCGTAAAAAGTATGGCCTATAGCAAGGTCAAAAAAGAATTCTTCTGTTCTTACACCTAAGCCTAATGTTAAAACATTCATATCACTGCTTCTTACTCGCCTATCAGTATCTTTTATTTCAGAATTCCAGGGAGATGAATATAACGCATAACCTAATCGAAACCGCATTATATCAGCCCTTACCTCGGCGCCAATTCTGTAGTTAATAACACTTTGATAATAACTTTTTGTTAATTGGTTAGAGTTTATATAAAGAGTCTTATCTTTTCCTCCAATAAAAGAACTTGTATAGTCCAAGTACTCAATATCAGCTGTTAAAAAGCCTCTTTTTCCAGCAAATAACGCTACACCTCCGCTTAAGGTTAAAGGTGATGTTAAAGAATATTTGTTGATAGAGGTATTTGAAGATTTATCGCCTGATCCTGGCTGGCCATCAAAGTCCCTATTTAAATTAGCGTAGTTGGCAGACATATTAGCGTTATATGTTTCTTTAATGCTCATATAAGTTGGAGTTTTCACAGAAGCACCCACTCTTATTATATCGTTAAAAACATAATTAGCACCAATAGTAAGATTGATTCCACTTCCCCTCACTTTTAAAGTTTCGTTTAAAGTAATATCAGTTGTAATATTACTTACATCTAAATTATTTAAGGCGTATTCATGATAAGAGTTTGTTCTGTCATATCGAAGCCTTACATAAGAAAGGCTGGCACCAAAAAATAATTTATTATTATAATTTCCACCATACCCTGCCGACCATTCATTAGTACCTCCTGATTCATTTATTGTTTCCTGCTTGCCATATTGGGTTTCACCATATTGATTAACGGGAGGCTGTAATGTTCTGTATACCGAATTACTTAGACTATCAGTATTTCTTGGATCGTAAACAGGAGAAAATAAATAAGCACCGTAAGCTAAATCAACAAGACCATTCACATTGTTTTTATTATAATTCCTCCACAAGTAAGGTTGATTTGGATTATTCGCAATATCCCTTACATAATCAGCTAAGGAATTATTTGTTACACCTTTATAGGTTGTTGTATTTTGAAAATTCGTAGTTCGTGTTAAGCCAATAGCAAATGTTCCTCCCCGCCATTTAGATTCTACTATGTCATCTCTCAGATGGCAGAAAGCAATTCCCAGATTATTAACATTAAGTACAATTTTATTATCAGGAATGGAAAAGCCTTGAGTCTCACTATTTGTTTTTACTACAGAAAAATTAGGTGCAAAAGAAAATTCTGATTTTCTGTAAAACCCTAACCCTGCAGGATTGGAAGATAGTGCACCTAAATCTGCTCCAAGAGCGGTTTGCGCACCTGCAAATCCAAGTGATCGTGCACTTCCATGTACCTGGGATTGGGAGAACCGAAAACTATTGATGTAATATGGATCTCCCTGGCCAAAAGAATTAAGAAATGACAATACAAGAACAAGAGAACAAACAAATTTTAACATTTTAAAAACTTTATCATTAAACATTATCTTCCTCCAGGAACTCTCCCGCCTCCGCCACCACTATTTCCACCACCAAATCCTCCTCCGCCACCAGAATTACCTCCCGTTCGGTTATTTCCTCCTGAATTCCCTCCAAAACCACCTCCGCCGCCTCGACCACCATAATTGCTGTTATCCTGGTTTCCGCCCCATGCATTAGAAGGCCTGGAAAAACCTGCATCAGATCTATCCCTGCTAGGAACTGAATAATTTCTGCTTCCGTTATCTGTTTGTCCTCTTTGTTGTGTTGTTTGATTGGAATTATTAGATGGTGAGGACGACTGTGGACTTGAATATCCATCACGCGAAGGCACTCTGGCTCCATACGGATTACCATTATTTCTTCCATTATTACCGTTCCCGGTATTATATGACCCCCCACCTCTTCCACCTTCTATACCTGACACAGGAGCATGAGAAGAACCATTTACATTACTATTATTATTTTGATTAAAACTGTTAAAATTATTACCATTTCTTCCTGCGGGTGAAGACCTGTCATTCAAAGGACCATAATTTACTGTGGAACCTCCACTATAATTATTTGAATAAGTATTTACAGGAACATACACTGCTGGCCTCCATCCATAATATGGGTTCCCCCATGCGCCCCATGAATATGGATTATATCCATATCCTCCATATCCTCCAAAACCAGAACCCCAACCAGAATAACTATTGTATCCTACAAACCATCCGGGTGAATAGTAATAATTACCAAATGAATATGGATTGTAAAATCCAGTACCAAAGCCATAATTGTTGAAACCATACCCACCGCCAAAGCCTCCATATCCATTATAACCATAGTTATTCCAACCATTATAATAAGGACTGTTCCAGCCATACCCATTGTTCCAGCCAGAATTATATCCAAAGCCTATACTTGTATTCCAGCCGCCATAATTATTGAAACCAATAGATGGAGCTATTGAGTATTGAGATCCATAAGCTTTCCTCCTTAAGTTCCTTTTATTATTTCTGTACCAGCGAATATCTTCTGTCTGATTGTCAGCAATATTGTAGTTCTGATTGTTGGTTTGAGAAATTACTGAACCGGAAGATGAAGTGCTTGAAACCTTTTCGTTCTTTTCAGCTTCAATATACTTATTGGTATAACCAGGTTCATTAAACCTATTTATTTCCTGCGTTGAAGTGGCAGTGTTTGATCCTGTGTTTTGTTGTCCTGCTTGAGGATAAGAATAATATGTCTTCTCACCTACAGTATTCTCCTTTGCCTTTTCTTTGCGCTTGGCAATGTCTTTCGAATTAATATATAAATCGTCTGTTTCGTCCTGTGCTTGAAGTGGCGAAACCAATATGGCTAATGAAAAGCCTAGAATTGCGGGAATTGCAGCTATTGATTTCATTATTTTTGGGTTTATAAATCTAAAACGAAATATAAATGGTTTCAGTTTGTAAAGGAGTAAAAATATTATACCAAACTGGTTATTTTATTGAATATTAATTTGGTTTTAATAAAACAAAAAACCCCGGCCATGAGCCAGGGTCTTTCGTAAAATCTACCTAAACCTTAATCTATTAACTTAAACCTAACCGATTTAACGATGCGGATTGTTAAAAGGTTTGCAAACTTCCTATATTTTTTTGGATTTTGCACTAATAAAGGGAATAATAATTTCTTCAAGGGATACCCCGCCATGTTGGAAGGTATCTTTATAAAAATTAACAAAATAATTATAATTGTTAGGATAGGCGAAAAAGTGGTCTTCATAAGCAAAAACAAAGGCAGTAGAAACATTTTTCTTAGGTAAAAAGAACTTCTCCGGCTTTCTAGTCATAAAAACTTCTCTTTCTTCTACCGCTAGGTTTCTTCCTTGTTTATACCTCAGATTACTATTAGTATCCCGTTCTCCTACGATTTTAACGGGTCTTTTGACTCTTATTGTACCATGGTCAGTTGTAATAACAATTTTGACTTTTTTCTCAGCCAGCCATTTCAAGCTTTCATAAAATGCAGAATGTATAAACCAGGATGTGGTTATGCTTCTGTAAGCTGATTCATCTGAGGCAAGCTCTTTGATTACTGCCGCATCTGTTCTTGCATGTGAAAGCATATCTACAAAGTTAAAAACCACTGCATTAAGATTATTTTTCATCAGGTTGGGTAATTGCTCCACAAAATTCTTCCCGGCTTGCTGATTGAGGATCTTGGTGTAAGAACTTTTTACATCTTGCTTATTCCTTTTCAATTGTGCTTCAAGCAGTTCCCCTTCATGATTGTTTTTACCATCTTCTTCATCATCACCAACCCAAAACTGAGGATACTGTTTTTCGATTTCTGCTGGCAATAAGCCTGAGAATATTGCATTTCTAGCGTATGCAGTTGTGGTCGGAAGGATTGAAAAATAGGTTGTATTTTCTTCTTGGTTAAATAGCTCAGTAACAAATGGTTCTATGGTTTTCCATTGATCAAGACGAAGATTGTCAATTAAAAAGAAAAAGACAGGAAATTCTGGTTGAAGGAGTGGCAATACCTTTTTCTTAATTAACTGATGTGACATAAGTGGTTTGTCAGATTTCGGATCATTAAGCCAATCTTCGTAGTTTTCTTTTATAAATCTTGTAAAGTATGAATTGGCTTCAGTCTTTTGATTGTCAAAAACTTCAATCATTCCTTTAGATTCAGACCGGTCTATTTCAAGTTCCCAGAAAACGAGTTTTTGATAAATATCTGCCCATTCTGCATGGTTCAAATTATCGCTGTAAGCCAAACTCAGATTTCGAAAATCCTGCTGATAATTCAATGTGGTTTTCTCTGAAACCAATCTTTTATTGTCCAGGATCTTTTTCAATGAAGAAAGGACCTGGTTGGGATTTATAGGTTTTATAAGGTAATCAGCTATTTTCGAACCGATTGCCTCTTCCATAATATGTTCCTCTTCGCTTTTGGTAATCATCACTACTGGTAAGTTTGGCCATTGGGTTTTAATTGCACTTAATGCCTCCAAACCAGACATACCTGGCATGTTTTCATCCAGGAAAACGACATCAAAAAAATTCATTTTACATTTTTCTATAGCATCATGGCCGCTTAAAACTGGCACTACCTCATAACCTTTGCTTTCCAGAAATAGAATATGCGGTTTTAATAAATCAATTTCATCGTCGGCCCAAAGAATAGAATATTTCATAGAGAAGTAAAAACGTTAAAAGAAGAAAGTTTAAAGGTCAAATATATTTACAAACTTTTGGCAAAACATTCATGCCTTGCTACATTTTCGTATTTTTGTAAATTCAATAGATAGAACGATGAAATTTGGTGTAATAGTATTTCCAGGATCTAATTGTGATGAAGATATGGTACATGCCCTGGAGCATAGCACCGGTTCTGAAGTGGTTAAAC
>JANYCH010000124.1 GCA_025360395.1 Cytophagales bacterium
CCCTGGAAGCTAGTGCAAAGATTACTTATAGTTTCGAAATTGTAAAATAAAGGGTTTTTTTCTGGCATGCTATTTTATCTATAGACTATTATTAAAGGGTCCTTGGTTAACATTCTGGTTGAAAGTTTTTTTTGTATCAGAATAATAGTACAGGCTTTTTTGTTAAAATAGTTTTTATGAGAAGATTAAACTGGAATTTATTATCCAAGTTGGAAGTGCCATTGCGTATTGTCAATATTAAAAAGGTGTACAAGGCTGAGTTCAATAAAAGATTTATTGCAAGGATCCATAACGGATTTTTTCTTAGGTTCTTAAACTTGCCTGAGGATATAAAAACACTGAGGGTGTACCTTAATATTTTATTGGCAGATGGTTCCATGTGCATAAAATCCTGTTTAATAGACGAACACATTCAAAACAGGTATTTGCAGTTTGATGAATATAAAAAAGGGGAGATTCTGATGATGCAGTTCAAACTTACAAGCGAACAGAAAATTGAAAAAGGGTTCAATTTTGTTTTAGAAGAAGCTTAAGAAACAGATTTAATAGCTATCTGAGACTTTTCAAATAAAGCTCTTCCACTTTTTTCCTGGCCCATTCTGTTTTGCGTAAAAAAGTAAGACTGGATTTAACGCTTGGGTCCGTTGTGAAACATTTTATGTTAATTCTTTCGCCTAATTCGGGCCACCCGTATTTCTCAACTAAATGATTTACAATGGCCTCCAGTGTGAGTCCATGAAGCGGGTTGTTTTTTTGGTCACTCATTGTTGTTTTGTGTATTGCGATACTGCGTCTGAATCATTGCTTATTATTGCAATTTGTCGAGTTCTTGTTCATAATCGTATTGAAGATCTTCATGTAGTGTGGAGATGGTTTTTGTAATCTTTTTGATGAGCTGCTCTACCATATTAGAGAGAGCGTTGCTTTGGTTAATTTTTATTCCGGACTTTTTAATTTTTTCTAATAGGTAGAGATTAATTTCTACTTCTGTTTGCCTTAACCCGGAGTACTTTATAAATTTATTAGATGTCCTCTGGATTTTCCTCAAAACTTTGTAGGCCAGGTAAAGATTCCCCCGTGGAACATCATCAAACAATTCATCTAGTTTTCTTTTGATATTTTTGATGTAATCCTGTTCGTGGCCAGCTTCAAAAAGTAAATAGGATAGGAGTTCTTTATTTTCCTTTTTAAATTTTGCGATCCTGAGACAAAGGTCAATCAGTTGAGGAGCTTCTATTTCCTTCAGTTCTTTTTTTAATTCGTTTAAGGAAGCAGCTTTCATAGATTATTCAAAGCCGTTATAAGTAGTTCTTTCTCTTATGCTGAAATCGGGGCCCCTGCCAAACTGGATAAGATCTGCAAGGTCGAAGTCCTCTAAGGTTAAAGTGTTTTTTGCCCTGAAGTTGTCTTCTGAAATTCTCCTTAAAACCTTGAACTCGGTTTTTTCACCGTAGTTGGTAAGGCGGTAAGTTTTGCCAATTCTTATGTTTAGGAAGATGGGGTTCAAGGAAGATTTATTTAAACTGGATCTTTTAAATTTTCCAAATCATCTAAATCTCTTAGCCGACCTGTAGCTTTTTTGTTTTTTATTAAATCTTTGTAACTGATAAAATCTACAATCAATTCATCAATAGTAACTTCTTTTTTGTTTTTATAGCATTCATCAAAAGTTACACCATCAATATTTGTCAGCAAATCTATTCTTAATGGGGGATAACCTAATTGAACAACGTTACCTTCCTTGGTAAAATCAGATACAGTTAATCCATAAGTTGAGAATCCAAACTGATTGACACAGCTTAATATTTTTAAGGCATTTTCTTCTGAAGGATTTAACCATATATCAAGATCACCAGTATATCTGGGATGACCATGAACTCCTACAGCATAACCACCAACAATTAAATACTCAGCCTTCGTTTCTATTAATAATTGTACAAACTCTTTGAAGTCCTGGCTGAACATCTTTTTTGAATTTTATGTATTGAGATCTTAATAATTCAATTGCATCTAATCTTTCAACCGGAGTCTTTGATGACCAATATTCAAAGTCAGTAGATTTATCTTTTAAAGAAACGATTTTTAGGACCTTTTCCAATTTTAAGCAGGTTTAGAATTGCTATTTCTGAAACCTGATTTATTCGGTTTTTTTCCCCAGGGTTTTTTGTTTCCGGTTGTGGGCCTTTTCAATCCGGGATCATAAACCGGACCTTCTCCCAATTCTTCAGGAATTTTCAATTTCGGAATTTCTACCCCAATCAGGTTTTCGATGTTTGAAAACTTGCGCTGGTCCTTTTCATTGATGAAGGTAATGGCAGTTCCTGTTGTATCTGCCCTGGCAGTCCTTCCAATTCTGTGGATATAATCCTCAGGATCAGGTGGAGTATCGTAATTTATAACCAGGTTAATTCCTTCCACATCAATTCCGCGGGACAAGATATCGGTTCCTATGATGATTCTTAATGACCTGCTTTTGAATTCTCTTAATATTGATTCCCTTTCGTTTTGTTCAAGGTCTGATTGAAACCCTTTGGCCTGAAATCCTGCTTTTTGCATTTCTCTTTCCAAGGCTTTCACCTTGTCTTTGGTGGAGGCAAAAATGATAACGCTTTTGAAAAGGTCATTGAGAAGCACATGTTTCACAATTCCCATTTTCTGAGCATCATGCACAACATAAGCCTGTTGCAGAATACCTTCAGCTGGTTTGGAAATTGCAATGTTGAGTTTTACAGGATCTTTCAAAATCCTATCTGCAAATACCCTGATTTTAGGAGGCATGGTCGCCGAAAACAATATCGTTTGTCTTTCTGTCGGTAAATAGTTGACAATTTTCATGATATCGTCAAAGAAACCCATATCAAGCATCCGGTCGGCTTCATCTAAAATCAAATGTTTTAAATGGGTAAATTTCATTTCACCCGATTGAAGCAAAGCCAATAACCTGCCGGGTGTAGCAATCACAATATCAGCCCCTTGCTGCATGGCTTTTCTTTGCTGGTCCCAGATTGCACCGCTTCCTCCCCCATATACTGGGATAGAACTCACATCAATGAAATAAGAGAAACCTTCAATCTGCTGGTCAATTTGAACAGCCAATTCTCTGGTAGGAGAAAGGATAAGCGTATTTAAGTGCCTGGTTTCCGTATTTAATATTTTATGAAGGATCGGCAATACAAAGGCGGCAGTTTTGCCGGTACCGGTTTGAGCACAAGCTATCAAATCTTTTCCCTCTAGGATCATAGGAATTGCCTGTTCCTGAATAGGGGTTGGTTTGGAATATCCCATTGACAGTAAACCGTCTAAAAGTTTGGGGTCCAGGTTAAAATCGTTAAAGGTCAATTGATTATAATTTTATTTTAAATTCAAAAATACGTTTTAAAAATGGTTTTTTATTCTGCAAACAATTCCTGAAGAACTGATAATACTTTTGATCTGGTCTTAGGATCTAAAACGCCTATTTTTTTAATCAATCTGTTCTTATCTACGGTTCTGATTTGGTCCAGTACAATCTGCCCCTCTTTTGTTTCAAAAATACAATCTACCCGTGTTGGGTATTGTCTTCCTTTTGTAGTCATTGGTGCTACAATAACAGTTTTAATATAAGTATTCATTTCATCAGGGGAAATGATTAAACAAGGCCTTGTTTTCTGAATTTCACTTCCAATTGTAGGATCTAAATTCACTAAAAAGACATCAAATCTTTTTACTTCCATTCCCACTCTTCGTTATCAAATGTATTGCTAAGATTCAAAAATGATGCGTCGTCTTTCATTTCTCCCATTTGTTGAAAAGCATCATTCCATCCTGTCCGTGCAGATTTTTCCAAAGCTTTTATCACAATGGTATTGTTCTCAGCCTTGATATCCAGCGGACCTTTTAGGCCAGCTTCTTCAATAAGGGTTTTTGGAAGCATAACCCCTTGAGAATTTCCAATTTTAATTAATTTACTTACCATATCATAAAGGTATAACAAAGTTATAACATTATTAATAATTTTTATTAATATTTCCGTCTATATAGACAGCTTTTCCAGATAAGATTCAGTAAATTATTTGAATGGTTTGAAGCAGTCTCGATACTTGGTACTCAATACTTATTACTATTTCAACTTCACAATAGTAACCCCATCTCCACCTCTATCAGCATGTTCATCTTCCATACTATCAACATCTCCGTATTTTTTCAGGTGCTCACGGATCACTTTTCTTAAAACGCCATTTCCTTTGCCATGTACAATTCTTAATTCATTCTGACCAACTAATAAGGCCTGGTCAATAATATTGTCCATTTTAGCCATGGCTTCTTCAGCCCTGAAACCCCTGATGTCAACCTGAAAGCCCATGTTTAAACGCTTTTCGGTAATGTCGAAACCTGTTGTTGAATATGAATGTGTAAACGCCTTTATCTCTTTTTTGGTGGCTTTTGTAAGCCTGTTTATTTTTACAAATGATTTAATCTGACCAATCATCACCTCTGCTTCATTTCCTTTTACAGCAACTACTTCAGCACTGCTTTCGCTATTGTCGATATGAACATAATCACCGGCCTTGATTGGCTCGTTTGCAATAGGTTTTGATGCAGGCCTTATTGGTTTAATCGGTTCGGGGATAAGTGCCTGTTTATAATCCTCAAGTTCAGTTCTCAATTGCTTTGTACTTTCCTTTTCAGCCCCTTTTTCTTTGATTTGGCGAATGGTACTTTCCACCATTTTATT
This sequence comes from Cytophagales bacterium, assembly GCA_025360395.1. Taxonomy (GTDB): domain Bacteria; phylum Bacteroidota; class Bacteroidia; order Cytophagales; family UBA9547; genus UBA9547. The sequence goes on from JANYCH010000124.1 coordinate 4,715, forward strand.
GCTTTCCTCTATTATTCTGCTGGCTTCTGTTTTTGCCTGGTTCAGCGTGCTTTTCCTGCTTCTTTCAACTTCCGATTTTAACTCATTGTATTGAAGTGTGAGTTGTGTAAGCCTGGTAGTTTTTTCTTCCAGTTCTTTGTTTTTCTTTCTATAGATATCGAGTTCTGTTTTTAAGTTTTTGCTTATGCTCTCAAACTGGATGAAATCATCACCAAGCAAATCTTTTGTTTTTTGAACAATAGTTTTAGGCAAGCCAATTTTTTGTGCCACTTCCAAAGCATACGAATTTCCCGGAACACCAACCTGCAATTGGTAAGTAGGGCTTAAAGTAGCTTCATCAAAAAGCATACAGGCATTAAGCATCCCTGCTGTTTCATCGGCCATTTTCTTCAAGTTGGAAAAATGTGTGTTGACCACACCAAATATTTTTTTTGTATTCAACTCTTCTAATACTGCCTGTGCGATTGCCCCGCCGTATTTAGGATCTGTACCAGTACCAAATTCATCCAGCATTACTAGGGTTTCAGAATCTGAATTTTGAAGCATGAACTTCATGGCTTTTAAATGAGAGCTATAAGTGCTTAATTCATTCTCAATGGATTGCTCATCACCGATATCAGCAAATATTTTCTGATAGACAGGGAAAGAACTCCCGTCGGCAACAGTTACCGGTAAGCCACATTGAAACATATACTGAAGTAAACCAACAGCTTTCAGTGCAACAGATTTGCCACCAGCATTTGGGCCAGATACTAATAATATTCTTTTTTCCTGATCTAACTGTATGCTGAACGGTACTGTAGGTTTTCCGTTGGCTTCATGGTTAATTTTCAGAATTGGATGGTAAGCATTGATCAGAACCAGTTTTTTATAATGGTTTATAACAGGAAAAGTTGCATCTAATTTATCGGCAAAATGTATTTTGGCCTGCAGTAAATCAAATTCACCCAATACTTCCACATTTGTAATCAGCGCTTCAAGATTATAACGCAGCAATTCTGCAAGGTGCATCAGAAGCCTTATTATTTCTCTTTTTTCGTCAAGTTCAAGTTCACGTATTCGGTTATTGTCCTCAAAAACTTCTATAGGTTCCACAAATGCGGTTTGGCCACTGGCAGATTCATCGTGAATAATGCATTTAAGCTGTCTTTTAAATTCTGCTTTAACAGGTATTACCAATCTTCCGTCGCGAACAGTTATGTTATGGTCTTCCTGGGTGAATCCCTCTCTCTGATTATGTCTGAGAATATCGTCTAGTCTTTTTCTTACCCTGCCTTTGTATGACCCAAGGTTTTTTCTTATTTCTTTTAATTCTGCTGAAGCAAAATCAGATACTTTCCCGGTGTCGTCAATAATCCTGACCAGTTCTTTGGTAAAATGTTCATCTACAGATAATTGCTCAGCCAGATGAAAGATCTCTCCATAGTTATCAGAACCGTATTTTCTGAAGAAGATTAAAATTGCACTGGCTGTCAGCATGATTTTTCTAATCTCATAAAAATCATTTTCAGCCAGCTGAACGCCTTCTATCCGGGCTTGCTTCAACATTCCGCTTACATCTTCAAAAGAAATGGCTGGGAAGTCAAGGCCTTCACCCATTAATGCCTTAAGTTCATGAAAGCGGTTACTCTCTTTTTCAAGTAGTTCTATATCTGTGGTAAACTTTATGATATCAAGGGCTTTTTTGCCTGATTTTGTACGGCAGTATTCCGAGACCAGCAATTTTATCTTATCAATCCCTAATTTTTCTTCTATGTTTTCAGGAAACAGCATGTATGAAATTAATCTTTGAATGAAAATGGTTGAATTCTGTTATGTTAGAATGTATTTTTGCAAAAGGATTACAGCATACAAATATCATAACTATTAATTTACTTAAAACCAAAAAGAGATGAGTTTAGTTGGGAAAAAAGCACCTTTATTTAGGGCACCAGCCGTAGTGAACGGCGGAGAAATTATTGAAGACTTTTCATTAGATCAGTTTCTTGGAAAAAAATATGTTGTTTTCTTCTTTTATCCTTTGGATTTTACTTTCGTATGCCCAACAGAACTTCTTGCTTTCCAGGAGCTTTCAGGTGAATTTGACAAAAGGGGGGCAGTTTTAGTTGGATGTTCGGTAGACAGTAAATTTTCTCATTGGGCCTGGTTAAACACCCCAAAAAACAAAGGTGGTATTGAAGGAGTAAGATATCCGATCGTGGCAGATTTGTCAAAATCTATAGCTTCAAATTATGGCGTACTGGCTGGCGACTTCGCTTATACTGAAGACGGTTTGCTTGATTTTACCGGAGAACCTCAGGCTTACAGGGGCACATTTCTTATTGATAAAGAAGGTGTTGTTCGCCATTGTGTGATCAATGATTTCCCTTTAGGAAGGAATGTATTTGAAACTTTGAGAATGGTAGATGCTTTAATCCACGTTGAAACACACGGGGAAGTATGTCCTGCAAACTGGAACGAAGGCATGGATGCCATGAAAGAAACTGCAGAAGGTGTTGCCAGTTATTTGGCGGCTCATTAAAAGTATTGGGTTATCTGTTGAGTATTGTGAATTAGTAGTGCTTATTGGGAAGAGGCAGTCATTTTGGCTGCCTTTTTGCTTTTCGCCCAATTGAATGAAAAGTTAGGCTTTGATTTAACAGTTTAATAAGAAAATGATATAGTGGGCGATGCCTCTGGCCCGGGATCTCTGTTACAATCTTTTGCGGCAATTTTTTGAAAAACCTCAAGAAGGAAAAATGCAAAAAGGATTTTCACGACTATCCCTATCGCAAGCAGGTGTTGAGAAAGGAAGTTTGATTTTTTTGGGCCAAATGCCAATCAAACTCCGGCCTTTGAGGAAATGGCGTTAAGAATTTCTTTAAGCGGGAGGAGAAAGAAAGACCTTTTTAGTATCAAGAATTGAGTACTTAGTATTTAGACTGCTGCGTAGTATAAGAAATGCTCAACGTATAATATTGCATGTATAAGTAATCTACACACAACGCACAACTCATAATTCACAACTGAATATAACTTTCAATTGCCTTTCCCAAAAAAATTATCAACTTTTGTAAGTCCGGTTTATATACTTCTTCCAATGCCTGAATCTATTAAAGTTTACGCTCCTGCCACTGTTGCCAATGTAACATGCGGTTTTGATGTTCTCGGATTTGCAGTAAACAATCCCGGAGATGAAGTGGAGCTTAAGCTTACCAGCAAGCCAGGTGTTACGATTAAAAGAATAACCGGAGATAACGGTCGTTTGTCTCTGGACCCACAAAAAAACACAGCCGGGATTTCAATATTTAAATATCTTCAACATTATGGCATCGATAAGGGGGTTGAAATGACCCTTCACAAAAAGATGCCTTTAGGAAGTGGATTAGGCTCAAGTGCTGCAAGTAGCGCTGCCGGAGTTTTTGCCATAAGTCGGTTGTTAGGCAGGACCGAAACTGCAATTGAACTTCTTCCATTCGCTATGGAAGGTGAATTTATAGCCTGCGGTAGTGCACATGCCGACAATGTTGGCCCTGCATTATTTGGAGGCTTTGTTTTAATAAGAAGTTATGATCCCTTAGATGTTGTGAAAATCCCAACACCTGAGAATTTATTTACTACAATTCTTCATCCCCAAATTGAAGTAGAAACCAAGGACGCTCGCAATATACTTCCCAGGTTTATTCCATTAAAAGATGCAATTGTGCAATGGGGCAATGTAGGAGGCCTTATTGCCGGGTTAATGCTAAAAGACTTAGGATTGATAAGCAGGTCGCTGCAAGATGTTATTATTGAGCCTAAAAGAGCAATTTTATTGCCAGGTTTTTATGAAGCCAAACACGAGGCTTTACAGGCCGGTGCATTAGGCGGGGGGATTTCAGGTTCAGGGCCTTCTATTTTTCAATTGAGCAAAGACGAAAGTACTGCAATTAAAGTTGGTGAGGCAATGGAGGCTGTGTACAAAGATTTGGGTATTGGATGCGAGGTATATATATCCCGGGTTAACACCGACGGTCCTGTTATTTTAGGCTAAATAAGCCCCATATTATCTTTTTTTGAACAATTGGTTACCTTCCTTCGTTAGGTACTATCAAATGCAAATGGTAATTTTGCAATAAATTATTGTGTCTTAAAAAGAATTTTAGATGAAAAAATCAATTACAGCCTACCTAACAACAGCATTACTGTTAATGTCAGTGTCTTTTGTATTTTCACAAACTCCTGTTTCTAAATATGGAAGATTGAAGTTGGTAGGAAAGCAGTTGAGTTCTGAATGCGGAAATCCTGTCCAGTTAAGAGGAATGAGCTCTCATGGCATACAATGGTATAAGAACTGCATAAATGAGCAAAGTATTACTTCTTTAATTGATGACTGGAAAGTTGATATTTTTAGAATGGCCATGTATGTGGGCGAGAATGGATACCTGTCAGACAGTAATTATTATAAATCTTTTATTGATAGTTATGCTGATTACTTTAGTGAAAAACAAATATATTGTATAATTGACTGGCATGTATTAACCCCGGGTGACCCAAACACCAACATTAAGGAGGCGAAAAGTTTTTGGAATTATATGTCGAAAACACATGCAGGAAAGAAAAACGTGATATATGAGATTTGTAACGAGCCTAATGGTGTTAGTTGGACTAATGTTAAAGACTATGCAAATACGATCATTCCAATCATCAGGGCCAACGACAAAGAAGCTATCATACTTGTTGGCACACCCGATTATAGTTCCGACTTGAACTCTGTGGTAAGTAGTCCGATAACAGGAACTAATGCCTACAATGTTATGTACACGTACCACTTTTATGCTGCGAGCCACATGTCAAGATTAAATAATTTCAATTCTAATACAGCTAAAGTTCCAATTTTTGTTTCTGAATGGGGAACAAGCGACTATACTGGTGGAGGAGCTATGGATTTGAACGGTTCTCAGCAATGGATAGATAATTTTAACGGAACAAATGCTGGTGGTGTGAAAATAAGCTGGACAAACTGGAGTTTTTCGGATTCCCCTGAAACCTCAGCAGCATTGACGCCTAAATCCTGTGCAAATGGTACCTACACATCTCTCACGGCTTCAGGGACTAAGGTAAAATATTGGATGTCTAATCCGGCTAAAATAGGGAATGCCTGTGTTTTTGGACCTACTTGCAAAACGCCTTCTCTCGGAAATGATATTTCCATATGTGGTTCATCTGGTGTAACATTAAATTCTGGTTTAACAGCTGCAAACAGAACTTTTACCTGGAAAAGGGATGGTCAGAATATTTCTGGCAACAGTCCAACATTGCAGGTAACACAGGCAGGAACATATACTGTTATTGTTGATACAGTTGGATGTTCCAAAACTGATGATATTATTGTTTCTGCAACATTACCAGCGGTAAACCTTGGCCCTTCAGTTGATTTATGTAAACCCGCTACAGCTGTTTTAGACGCAGGTGTTTCAGGAAACGGGATTACTTACACTTGGAAAAACGGGACGCAGGTAATTGGTGGGAACACAAAAACTATTCAGGCATTAAAAGCAGGGACCTATTCTGTAACTATAAGTGCTGCTGGATGCCAGAGTTCTACAGGATCTGTTAATATAACCTCATCACAGCCAAATGTGATTGGAGATACGGTTTGTAAATTTGGTCCAGCAGCATTAAAAGTAATTGGTAATGGAATCTATAATTGGTACGATGTTCCGCAAGGTGGTATTTCCCTGAAGACCGGAAACACTTACAATCCCCAGGTTTCTGCTACCAAAACATATTATGTTGAATCAAGTGCCGGTCAGGATTATAAAGTAGGGCCTTCTAACTCTGGGACATCCACCTGGGAAGTAACAGATTATACCACTATAGATAAAAAAATTGTGATTCAGGCATTATCAAACGTCCTACTTAAATCTATTGCTATAGATGCATCGGCTAATCAATCAGTTTCAATCAACATAACCGATCAGTCTACTGGTACAATTGTAAAAACTGCCACAATGAGTGTTGCAACAGGTTTGAATGTTGTGCCAATTAATTTCAACCTTACATCCGGTAAAAGTTATACTGTGGACGGTGCAGGTAGTACTGGTGCTTTGAAATTTAATAATGCATCATCTGTAAGTTGGCCACAAACTGTCCCAAACATTGCCACAGTAATGTCTGCTGCCCCAAACTATGCGAATGGATGGAGTGCCTTTTATGATATTACATTTTCAACAGGGAGCGCATGTGACAGGGTTCCTGTTGTAGCTTTTGTAGACCCTTGCTTAGGCATTGAAGAGGACAACTTAACTCTTTTAGGTACCAGTATTTATCCAAATCCGTTTGCCGATAAGTTCAATATGAACCTGGGCCCTAATTTTAAAGATGTCTTAAAAATTGAAGTTACTGACCAGCAAGGTAAAATAATGGAGGTTTATAACGGTGATAAGGTTCAGGCTGAAATTCAAATAGGTGAATATTTGACAAGTGGCCAGTATTTTGTTAGGATCATTAGGTCTGGCAAAGTCGAAAT
>JANYCH010000138.1 GCA_025360395.1 Cytophagales bacterium
GTAGGCAAGGCAGGAACCCTCGTCTGGAAAGCGTTGCTGGAACTCGAATAGGGATAGGCTTTTGAATCTTGCTTCCATCTCTTGATCTATTTTGTTATCAATATACAATGTAAAACGCATTTAAAAAACGCCTAATTCAATAAATTTACTGCCTTCTTCTGAAAGCATTTTTTCACCTCCTGGAAGCTCGTTATATCGGGTTGCAATTGTAAATTCTCCACCAAAGACTGTTTTGTAAAAGTTCATTGCCTGTTCGGCATTCCCCATAAACTGGAGATAAGGATTCATCGCAATCATTGTGCTTCTAGTTTATAAGACAAAGGTAAAGACCGGAAATTACATTCGTAACGTGTAAATACGACATTATAAGGTGGGTGTTTGCGACAATTCAATTCCCTACTTTTGTGCATGGTTTCAGTATCCATTCTAGCACTTAAAAATTGCCTGATCGCTTCTGTAGCAGATGCAAGGCAGGTATTTCTGAAAGTCAACGAGTTTTTGTCTGTTTCTGGCAAAGAACCTTTATTTAAGGTAACCCTGGTCTGGACAAGCAATGAAGTTTCATTGACAAACGGATTATTTGTAATCCATCCCGAGCTCACATTGAAGCAAGTGGAAAAGACCGATCTCATCATTATTCCCCAAATGGCCGGAGATGTAATCAGTGCGACTTATCTCAATAAAGATTTTGCTGTATGGATGGCAGATCAGTATAAAAATGGGGCAGAAGTGGCAAGTCTTTGTGTGGGGGCGTTCCTCCTGGCTTATTCCGGAATACTGAAAGGGAAGTATTGTACGACCCATGCTTCTTACGCCACGAATTCAGATATTATTACCCATCAATCACCCTTGTAGATGAAAAGATGATCACCGACCAGCAAGGCTTATATTCAAGCGGAGGAAGCAATGCATACTGGAACCTGCTTATCCATATTGTGGAGAAATACGCTGGAAGAGAAATGGCGATCCTGACTGCCAAATATTTTGTTGTGGACCTTGACCGGAATATTCAATCCACCTTTATCATCTTCAACGGGCTGAAAGATCATGAAGATGAAGCAATTAAAAACGCACAGGAATACATTGAACTTCACTATAAAGAAAAGCTGGTTGTAGATAAAATTGCAGACAAGTTTAGCATCACCCGTCGCACTTTTGAAAGAAGGTTTAAAGCCGCGACCAGATATACTGTAGCTGAATACATCCAAAGAGTGAAGATTGAAGCTGCAAAAAAGCAACTGGAATCAGGAAGGAAATCTGTGGAAGAAATAATGCAGGATGTTGGTTATATAGACATTCAGACCTTCCGTGATGTTTTTCGCAGAATAACCGGCATGACCCCGGTAGAATATACCAAAAAATATAATCAGAAAGGCTGATTAAGTCTTCACTTAATTTTGCGGAGTCTGTTTAACTGCGGTACAGTTTTTTGGCTGATTTGCTTATAAATTTCATTTATGAGTAAAGCTTCCCGTGACAGCATTTGTGATATCTGGGGACCCAGAACACCTTATTTCGGAGCCTGGCCTGTTCGTGTAGATTACAATATTTCAGAAGAACCAGATCATTGGGTGCAATCTTCCTGTGTGTTGTGTTCGAATGGCTGCGGAATGGATATCGGGGTAAAAGACGGCAAAATTGTAGGGGTGAGAGGCCGTGAAGCCGATATCATCAACAAAGGCAGACTGGGGCCGAAAGGACTTAATGCCTGGGTGGCCAACCACAGCTCTGACCGGCTCACCAAACCCTTAATCAGAAAAAACGGGAAGCTGCAGGAAGCCAGCTGGGACCAAGCCATGGACCTGATCGTTCAAAAATCAAAAGAAATCATTGAAAAATATACCAGTCTGGGAATAGGATTTTATACATCCGGTCAATTGTTCCTGGAAGAATATTATACCCTTGGTGTGATTGGAAAGGCAGGTTTGGGTACTCCACACATGGACGGAAATACACGCCTATGTACCGCAACTGCAGCTGCTGCACTGAAAGAATCTTTTGGTTCCGATGGCCAGCCAGGTGCTTATGCTGATTTGGATGTGACCGAAACGATCCTTCATTTCGGGCATAATATTGCCTCGCAACAAACTGTTTTGTGGATGAGGATCCTTGACAGGCTTGAAGGCCCTAATCCTCCAAAAATAATCGTCATTGATCCGAGAGAAACTTATACAGCACAAAGAGCAACGGTACACCTTGCACCCAAGCCCGGTACGAATATCCCTGTCATGAACGGTCTCATTCATTTGCTTATCAAAGATGGGCATCTGAACCAGGCATTTATTGAGGCTCATACCGTAGGTTTTGAGGAGCTTAAAAAGATTACAGTAACCTGGACACCGGAAAGGGTAGAAGAAGTAAGTAGTGTTCCTGCTGCTAAACTCAGAGAAGCGGCTCATATAATCGGAACCACAAAGTCTTTGGTTTCTACCGTTTTACAAGGAGTTTACCAATCTATGCAGGCAACAGCGGCGGCGGTCCAGGTAAATAACATCCATTTGTTGCGGGGTCTAATAGGAATTGAAGGTTCTGGTATCTACCAGATGAACGGACAGCCAACTGCCCAGAATACCCGTGAAAGCGGGGCAGATGGTGACCTGCCAGGCTTCAGGAACTTTGGCAATCCGGAACACGTGAAAGAGTTGGCAGAACTTTGGAAGGTAGATGTTGATACGATCCCTCACTGGTCACCACCAACGCATGCCATGCAGATTTGGCGGTATGCAGAAGCTGGTTCGCTGAAAATGCTTTGGATCAGCGGGACCAATCCGGCTGTTTCTATGCCAGAATTAGGAAGAATCAGGAAGATCCTGGAGAAAGAGGACCTTTTTGTCATCGTTCAGGATGCATTTCCTACCGAAACTACTCAATATGCCGATGTGGTGCTCCCTGCTGCTATCTGGGGAGAGAAAACAGGATGTTTTACCAATGTTTCAAGAACCGTTCATATTTCCCATAAAGCCATTGACCCCTACTCCGCCACCCGCTTGGCCGTCCACAGGTCGGTTCGGAACCCGTGCTTGGTGGGCGATTCGGCCAGCCATCCGAGAACTTGTTTCTCCTGGTCG
>JANYCH010000158.1 GCA_025360395.1 Cytophagales bacterium
TATGTCAAAAAAAATTAAACTAATGCGTTAACGTGTTTCGCTAATTTAGATTTATGATTAGAAGCGTTGTGCTTATGGATGATGTTATTTTTAGCCAATTTATCAAGCATAGCAAAAACTTTAGGTAATAAAGCAGTGCCATCTGTTTTAGATTTGGTAGTTAATAGTCTTTTTACAAAAGTACGTGAAGTAACTAACTGATATCTGTTACGAAGCCTTTTAGCTTCATTTGAGCGAATTCTTTTAAGAGATGATTTGTGATTTGCCATTGTTCTGTTTCAAAAAGAGTTGCAAAAGTATTGATTTTAAACTTATTCGCAAAATATTTTTTTAAATATACTTCATTCACAAATCCACTTTCAAGCTATTTTTAAATGAAACGTTGTTGCATCTTTGTATTTTGTAAGAATATATAAATGGATGATTCAAAGAAAGAGTGGTTTGAAGAATGGTTTGAATCACCGTATTACGATCTGTTATATGCAAAACGCAATGAGGAAGAAGCGGCTTTTTTCCTGGATAATCTGCTGCATTTTTTAAAATTCCCCAAAAATACCCAAATTCTTGACCTTGCATGTGGCAAAGGAAGGCATTCAATATACCTCAATAAAAAAGGTTTTGACGTAACGGGTCTTGATCTGTCAGCGAGAAGTATTGCATATGCTAAAACATTTCAAAACCAGACGCTGAGATTTTTAGAACAAGACATGCGTGTACCGTTGAATTCAAAATTTGACCTGATCGTCAATCTTTTTACTAGTTTTGGATATTTTGATCTGGAAGTAGAAAATGTAAAAGTCTTAAAATCAGTTAGGTCTATGTTGAAACCAGAAGGGATTTTCATAATAGATTATTTAAATGGTCAGAAAATCCTGTCTGATTTGAATTATTCTGATACCAAGGAATTTGAAGGTGGGGTTTTTAAAATAAAGAAAAAGGTTGAAAAAGGTTTCATTATCAAAGAAATAGAAATAATAGCAGAACAAAAATCTTTGAATTTCTCCGAAATGGTCAAGCTTTATGAATGTACCGATTTTGAGAATATGTTTAAATCAGTAGGATTAGAAATTTTAAATTCATTTGGAGATTATAATCTTAACAAATTGGATCCTGTCAACTCAGATAGAATAATTTATATCACCAAAATGATAAAAGCATAATGTGGCTAAATTTTCTCTTATTATTTCTTTTTACACTTTCCCCGTGGGTTTTATTTTCTTATCTGCCAAAGAATAATGATAAATTATTTGGGATAATCCTCTCTTTTAGTGGTGCATACCTGTTTTCAATCACCCTTTTACATATTCTGCCAGAAATTTATGTTAACTCGCCTGATCCAAAAGTTGTTGGAGCATATATTTTACTTGGTTTTTTTATACAGCTAATCATTTCTTTTTTTGCAAAAGGAGTTGAGCATGGACATTTACACCATCATCATTCTGGCCAGGTACTTCCGATATCCCTTGTAGTTTCAATTTCTATCCATGCTTTTCTGGAAGGTAATATGTTGGTACATCCATTGCATGCACACAACGCAATGCATGATAATGATTCTCTTCTAGTAGGAATGATCCTGCATAAGATCCCTGAGGCGTTTGCTCTATTATCTGTTCTAAGAGAATATAAATCTACAAAGCTCGTGCAGTTCTATATTTTTCTTCTGTATGCTCTATTAAGTCCTTTAGGGATGATTTTTGGAAATTATGCCTATTTACTTGATTGGATGACACCAAATGTTCTTACAATAGTATTTGCAATAATAGCAGGAAATTTTATGCACATTTCTACAATCATATTCTTTGAATCCAGTCCCAGGCATGAATTAAGGTTTGCTGCTTCAAACGCAAAAGTTTTTGGCGCATTATTAGCAATCGTTTTTGAAATCTTAATCTAATGTTAAAATTCAGGTAATGAATATCTACACTTACCACAACTATATTTGAGGTTATCAATAATACACCATGGCGCAGAAGAAAATCCTATTTATTATAAATCCAATTTCAGGTGGTAAGAACAAAGACAAAATACCAGCTCTGATAGAGAATACACTGGACAAAAATCAGTTTGACATAACTATAACTTTTACTAAAGCCCCGGGCCATGCTAAAGAACTGGCTGCCCAGCCTAGTTTTCATTATTATGTTGCTGTTGGTGGGGATGGAACCTTAAATGAAGTAGCAAGCCAATTAATTAACACTGAAGCTTGTATGGGAATATTACCAATGGGGTCTGGCAATGGTTTGGCCAGGCACATGGGTATTAGTATGAATATCGAAAAAGCAATCAGGCAATTAAATACTGCCAAAATAGTAAAAATTGATACCTGTACAGTAAATGGTAAACCATTTATAAATATGGCAGGTGTTGGCTTTGACGCCCATATTGGTTAGTTATTTGCCGAATCTACAGGAAGAGGTTTTAAAACTTATGTTGTTCAGACATTAACAGAATTTAAGAATTATCAGGCGCAGAACTACAAAATAAATTATGGAAACAAAGAGATTATTTCTGACGCCTTCCTGTTAAGTTTTGCGAATTCTTCTCAATATGGAAATAACGCTTATATCGCTCCGGATGCAGACATTAAAGATGGGATGCTTGATATATGCCTGATGAAGCCTTTTAAAGTTATAGATGTTTTAGGTATTGGTTTCAGGCTATTCAATAAGACGATCAAGCAAAGTAAATATCTTCAAACTATTCAGGCAAAGGAATTTACGGTGACCAGAGAACATGAAGGTGTAGCACACTTAGATGGCGAGCCAATGATATTTGGTAAGCAATTGGATATTAAAGTTTTATCAGCTAGCCTTAAATTACTTGTTCCATAAATTAGGGCATTTAGAGCCTGCATTGTACTTTTAGGGTTAATATTTATACATGTCTAGTAAGGAAAAGGTATATGATGCTTTTGCTGAGTTAATTTATGCAGTTGTAATTGCAGATGGTAGGATAACCCAAAAAGAGGAAGAGGTTATTTCTAAAATTATTAAAGGACATTCTATCAAATTAGACATAAAAAAGTATTTTGATTCGAAAGCCAGAAATATCAGCATAGCTCAAAGCTTTATGAACACTTTTGAGGTATGTAAGCAACATGGAGAAGATTTGGAATATCCTTTTCTATTGAAAATACTGAAAGATATTGCTTCGGTAAGCGAAGGATTAAATAATGATGAAGGGAATTTGTTAGCTGAATTTATAGATAGTTTCAGGAAACGATTCAAATTAACCTAGCGCAGTAAAGGCTCAAACGCATTTATATATTTTTTATGAATTTCTTGGATGTTGAGGGTTTCATTTGTAAATACAAAGGCTTTTTGCACTTGTTCCGACAATATATCTCGGTTATTTAATGTTAGATCTAAAGCATTTGATAATGCTTTACTGTCCTTTTTGTTTACAAGGTAGCCACGGCCTTTCACAATTTCGGCCAACCCACCTGCATTGGTACTCACAACCGGCACTTTGTAAATAAATGCGTCCAGTATGCTACTGCCCAAGCCCTCTTCTTCGGAACTCATTACGAAAACATCAAATACTGAAAAAAAGTCTTCTACGTCAATAGTGAATCCAGCAAGTCTATAAATCTCCGAAAGATCATTTTCGTGTATTAATTGCTCTATTTCAGTCCTTAAATGGCCATCTCCAAAATGAACCATTACAAAATCATTTCTTTTTTCAGATAATAATTTAATGGCCTTCACAAGTGTTTGAGGGTCTTTATGTTGAACAAGTGCAGAAGTGGTCCCGATAATTTTTTTACCAATAATGCCACTTTCTTTCAAATAATTTAGGGCCCTGTTATTGTTCAAAGGTTTTGCCTCTATACATTCAGGAATTAAAACAGCTTTCTTTACGCCAAATGATTCAAGTATCGTTTTAATTGGAGTTGAAATAGCAATAATCAAATCTGCCTTATTGTATTTCCATCTTGTAAGCCATCCTTTAGGAATAAAATCTAACCTGCGGGTATAAACTACTTTACTTTTATGAAAAAGTTTAGTGAGGACAGCAAATGTTAGTAAACTCGCCGTTTGTACGTGAAGAATATCATAATTTTTACCATAAAGCATCAAAAATGGAATAACTCCTAAATGGCTTTTTACCGGAAATGACTTAATTCCCAATTCATCAGATTTATTTATTAAGGGATAACCATCTCTTGCAAGGAGTTCAACAGAATGGCCTAGGTCTCTAAATCCTTTTATTGCGAATAAGGTTTGTCTTTCGCCCCCTCGCCAGGTTTTTTCTGTATTTATTTCAAGGATTTTCAATTTTTTAAACTTTTTTCTGAAAGCTTTTTATATTTTAAATAGGAATATAATGCATTGTTCCTGGCAACTATAAAACCATAATATCCATCTAAAAAGCCAAGTTTAACGATGTAATTCGAGAAAAATGTGAAACTCGCACTCAAATGTTTCTTTAAATTCCCAGCACTTTTACCAGTCTTGATAGCTCTTTCAGCAAAAAGATCGGTGTAATTATCTATTTTATTTAAATGTGACTGAACAGTAGGATAGGAGTAGTGTAAAACTTTACCTTTTAATTTTTTTATCTGATGGTGAGGCTTTTGGGATAAAACCTCATGTACATCCAACATTACCCAACTTATTAGTTTTTTGTTAAATATTCTGATATGCCACTCAGGATTCCAACCTCCATACTTTATCCATTTACCGCAAAAATTAGTAATAAAATTGAGTTTATAGGCATCTGCCAATTTTTCTGACTTAAATTCTTCATTTATGCTATGAATCAATTCGTTTGATAATATTTCGTCTGAATCAATTGATAGAATATAGTCATTGAGAGCTAATTCATTTCCGAAATTTTTGTTGGCTGAATAGCCTTCCCAGTTTTTAAAGTAGTACCTAATATTTTTAGAAAGACAAATTTCCTTTGTTCCATCATTACTTCCCGAATCCACTACTATTACATCAGCACTAACTTTTAGTAATGCATCAAGACAAGCGCCAATCGTTTCTTTTGCATTATGGGTAATAACTACTGCTGATAGCATTATCGGATTTCTGTGGGCCCCTTTCTGGGTTTTATTATCAACCTTAAATATTGGTCATACGTAAAATAATTCCAAACCCAGTTAATAAAAGTAAATAGTTTGTTTTTTGTCCCCAGCAAAGAAAATAAATGAACAAACATCCATGTTACCCAGGCAAAGAAACCTTGAAATTTAAAAAATGGTAAATCAACTACAGCAAGATTTCTTCCAACGGTGGCCATACTACCCAGATCAACATAACTAAAAGGCTTTAGTTTTTCGTTTTTTAAAATCGAAATCAGGTTTTTAGAAAGGTTTTTTCCTTGTTGAATGGCAACCTGAGCTAGTTGAGGATGTCCATTAGGAAATTTTTCAACAGACATTGTACAAACGTCCCCTATAGCGTATATATTAGGATAGGTCTCTACTTTATTGAAATGGTCTACCTTAATTCGTCCCTTTATTATAGTGGAAGGATCCAATCCTGGCAAGATATTTCCTTTAACCCCAGTAGCCCAAACAAGAGTATTTGTTCTTATTTTTTCATCATTATCAAGGGTCACATATTGCCCATCATAATCTTTAACCCTGGTATTAAGCCTTACAGTAACCCCAAGTTTTTGGAGATATTCTTTTCCTTTTGCTGCAGCCTGTTCAGACATTGCGCCAAGTACTTTTGGTGAGCCTTCCATGAGGATGATGTTCATTTGTTTGAAATCAAGTTCAGGATAATCTTTCGGAAGTACTGTTCTTTTCATATCTGCCAAGGTTCCTGAGATTTCTACTCCGGTAGGACCACCTCCTGCTACCACAATGTTCAAAAGCCCTAGCCTTTCTTCTTCAGTAGAACATGAAAGAGCATTCTCAAAATTTGAAAGAATGCGGTTTCTTAAAAACAAGGCTTCAGATACAGACTTCATAGGAATAGCAAATTTTTCTATGTCCTTGTTTCCAAAAAAATTGGTGTCTGTACCAGTTGCGATAACTAAAAAATCATATTGAATTATTCCTAAGTCTGTTAATATTTCATTTGTTAATGGATTAACATTCTGGACATTAGCTACTCTTATATGGACATTTCCTCTGTGTTGAAAAACCTTTCTCAGAGGGAAGGAAATAGAACTTGGTTCAAGGCCAGCTGTTGCTACCTGATAAAATAAAGGAGGGAATTGGTGATAATTATTTTTGTCAATTAATACTACCTGAATTTCTTTTCCAGACAGCTTTTCTGCCAAATTCAAGCCTGCAAAACCAGCCCCAATTATTACAACTCTTTTTTGATTTGAATCAGGAATATTTGGTAGCATCTTAAGTTATTTTTAAAGTAACCCTCCAAAATTTATAGGCCATCAGTTATTTCTTTTTGCCTCTTGGAATAAATTTTGGTTTCTTGTCTGGTGTTTCGTCTGCCCAAACCAAACATTCTTCTAGTGTAACATCTTTAGGTTCTTTGCCTTTGGGTATTTTCACGTTTTTCTTTCCTACAGAAATATAAGGACCGTATCTGCCGTTCAAAACCTTCACATCGGCATTTTCGGCAAAATCTTTTATTAATTTTTCACTTTCAGTTTTTCTTTTGTTTTCAATTATTGCGATTGCTCTTTCTTCCGAAACAGTCATTGGATCATCTAACTTATCAAGAGAATAAAATTTGCTGTCATGCTTAACATATGGTCCAAATTTTCCTATAGCAATTGTCATTGGTTTTTCTTCAAAATTACCGGCTTCGCGTGGTAGTTTAAAAAGTTCCATGGCATCTGCTAATGAAATTGACTCCATAAGCTGACCCTTTTTCAAACTTGCATAAGCTGGTTTTTTATCTTCTTCTGCTTCACCTAACTGGGCAAAGGCACCGAACTTTCCTAAGCGTACTGATACCATTTTGCCACTTACGGGATCAATACCTAATTCTCTTCCGTTTGAGACCTCTTTGCGGTCAATATTTGTTGTATCAGTAACTTTATCATGGAATCCTTTATAGAAAGAATCAATCATGCCCCCCCATTCTTTTTTACCTCTGGCGATATCATCAAATTCCTTTTCCACGTTTGCCGTAAAAGAGAAATCAACAATATTAGGGAAGTAATTGACAAGGAAATCATTTACAACCATAGCAGTATCTGTGGGAAACAATTTAGATTTTTCTGCTCCGTAATTTTCTTGTTGTTTTTTATTTGTTATCTGGTCTTTAGCCAAAGTTAATGTGACAAAATCACGGGTCTTTCCGTCCCTGTTTTCTTTTATTACATAGCCTCTGTTTTGGATAGTTGAAATCGTAGGGGCATATGTTGATGGCCTTCCAATTCCTGCTTCTTCAAGTACTTTTACTAAACTCGATTCTGTATATCGTGGCGAAGGCCTGTTATATGTTTGTTTTGCGTTTATTTCTTTTAATTGAAGGATTTGACCAACATTCAAAGGCGGAAGTGCACCATTTTCATCATCTTCTTCACCTTCGATTTCTTCTTCATCGGTAGATTCCTGATACGCTTTTAAAAATCCTTCAAATTTTATAACTTCTCCAGTGGCTGTCATATTATAGTCAGTCCCAGAAATAGTAATAGTAGCTGTAGTTCGCTCAATCTCTGCATCTGCCATCTGAGATGCCTTTGCTCTTTTTCTTATCAGATCATAAAGTCTTTGTTCATTCCGGTCGCTACTTGCCTGCTCTAC
>JANYCH010000168.1 GCA_025360395.1 Cytophagales bacterium
GGTAAATATATAAGGATCAAATATATAACTCAGATTCCTACCCATAATCCTGTCTTTGCCTTTTTCTGTAATCTTCCTCAATATATTCAAGTTCCTTATGAGAGGTATCTGGAAAATAAAATGAGGAAACATTTCCAGTTAGAAGGTGTTCCGATTCAGCTTATATTCAGACAGAAATAGGTTGACAGTGAACGGTTGACAGTTGACGGTTCACTCGTTCCGTCAATGTTTTCTTAATTCATTTAATTAAAAGAGGCTGTTAAAAGCCTCTTTTGTTTTTGAGACATTGTTAGATTTAACATTCATAAATTACCATTAAACTGTCAACCATTTACCGTCAACTTATGACGCTTTCAAATTTTCTGTAAAAAAACCAGCTTTAATTGCGGTAATTCAATTTATTTTAGTTTTATTTGCCAATTATTGTATAAACATTAAACACACTCCCAATGAAAAACTCAATCCTTTTAATTGCTGTTGCCTCTGTTTTCGCTCTTGCTTCTTGTGGTGGTGAGAAAAAAACTGAAACTTCTTCTGTTGATACTATGGCTGTAAGCACTATGGATTCTTCTGCAGTTGTTGCTACTGATTCTTCTTCTATGATGTCTGATTCTTCATCTATGATGAAAGATTCTTCTTCTATGATGTCGAAGTAATTTTAAGAAAGAAAAATGATTTTGAAACCCGGGCTTTCGTCCGGGTTTCTTATTTTTAGGGGTGAGTAATCCGGACAATAGCATACAGATTTTTAACAAATACCTTCCATCTTCTACAGTTAGGTATTGTCACACCCTCTGGCAACAATATAAATTTCGGTTTATAGTATCTCCTAAAAGAGAAACCAAGTTGGGGGACTATCGCTTTGATGCCGAGAAAGGCCATCATATCATTACGGTTAATGGAAATTTGAATCCCATGTCTTTCTTAACTACCTATATCCATGAAATTGCCCACCTTGTTGCCTTTAAAAAATATGGTGCGAAAGTTCTCCCTCATGGTAAAGAATGGAAACATGAGTTCCGGGTACTGTTCCATCCACTTTTGAATGAAACTATCATTCCAAGAGATGCAGTAGCAACCTTGCAAAAGTATCTTAAAAACCCAAAGGCATCGTCTTGTAGTGAGCACGGGCTTTTTGATGCCGATCATAAGGTACAATTAAAATCAAATGAAGCTCTTGTGGAAGATTTGAAAAAGGATCAATTATTTTCCTTAAAGAAACGGTCTTTTAAATTGCTCGAAAACAGAAGGACAAGAGCTTTATGCCTGGATATTCACAATGGCAGAAAATATTTAGTGCCTTTAAAATCTGTTGTTACCTTAATTGATAATGGGAACTCAATATCTAATAGTGAGGTTAAGAATTAAATGGAAAAAATGTACATAAAAGTTTGTGGTATGCGCAATGAAGAAAACGCATCTTCTATTGCAGGTTTAAATCCAGACTTTATGGGGTTTATTTTTTATCGACCTTCTCCAAGGGATGTATCAAACTCATTGACACCCCAAATTTTAAATGCAATTCCTGATAAGATTATCAAGGTAGCAGTTTTTGTAAATGAAACATTAGAGAAAGTGATGGACATTATCAAAAGTTTTGACTTCACACATGTGCAACTGCATGGAGATGAATCTTTAGATTATTGTATTTATTTAAAGGAAAGAGGAATTACGGTAATTAAAGTTTTTTCTATTCAAACAGCTTCTGATTTTGAGCAAACCGGAAGTTATTCCAGTGTATGCGATTTTTTCTTGTTTGATACAAAAAGCCCTAAACACGGAGGAACCGGACAAAAATTTGATTGGAACCTTTTAGAAAATTATAAAGGCAACACTCCGGTTCTGCTTAGTGGTGGGATTGCACCTGATGATGTGGAAATTGTAAAAGAAATCAGACAAAAATTTCCCTTCATCAAAGGCCTGGATTTGAACAGCAAGTTCGAAATTTCACCTGCTGTAAAAGACCCTGAAAAATTACAAAACTTTATAAATTCAGTAAAATAACTCCACAAATAATTAAAATGGAAGACAATAAAATATCTTGTCCCAAATGCAATCATACTTTTAGTGTTACGGAAGTAATGAACAGCCAGTTAGAACAGGAGAAACTGAAATTTAGAACTGCATATAACAAAGCTGTTGCAGAAATGCAGCAGCAGCAAAAAATTGAAACTGAAAAATTAGTTGGTTTAAAAGTTGCAGAAGAAAGACAAAAAATCGACCAGAATTTAAGGGAAGAAATTGAAAAGGACTTTCAACAGAAAGTCATATTATTGAACAGTGAGCTTGATAAAAAGCAAAAGGAAATCCTGGAAAATCAAAAAATTGTTCTTGAAAATGAAAAGCTCAAAAATGATCTTACCCAATTTAAGAAGGAAAGTGAAGAGGCGACAAATATTAAAATAGCTGAAGAAAGACGCAAAATAGACACTTTATTAAGAGAAGAGATACAAAAAGACTTTCAGCACAAATTTTCAATGTTAAATGAAGAATTGGAGAAGAAGAGAAAGGAAAGTTTTGAAGCGCAAAAAATTTCTTTTGAAAATGAAAAGTTAAAAAACGATTTAACTCAGCAACGGGTTCAGATAGAATTTGAGTTTCAACGGAAAAAAAATGAAGAGCTGGAGCTTATAACAAAACAACTAAAGGATTCTATTTGTGGCGATTACGAAATGAAACTAAAAGAAAAGGACTTTCAGTTTGGTAAAATGAGAGAACAGATCGAAGAAATGAAACGCAAGGCTGAACAAGGGTCGATGCAGATGCAGGGAGAAGTTCAGGAGGTTGCTTTGGAAGAGTTACTTCGAAATTTTTTTCCCCATGACCTTATTCAGCCTGTACCAAAGGGTGTAAGTGGGGCAGATTCTATACAAGTTGTAAGGAACTTTTCCGGTCAGATGTGTGGAAAAATAGTATATGAAAGTAAACGTACCAAGAATTTCGATTCGAAATGGATAGATAAAGTTAAACACGACATGAGAGAGCTTGGAGCTTCAGTAGCGATAATAGTAACTGCCACCATGCCCCAGGATATGGACAAATTCGGCCTCAAAGACGGAGTTTGGATCTGCACGTTTGCTGATGTGAAAAGTTTGTCTTTTGTATTGAGAGACAGTTTATTAAAAATTCAAACAGTAATAGAATCACAGGAGAATAAGGATGACAAACTTCAGCATCTTTATACTTATATCACAGGAGATGAATTCAGGAACAGACTAGAGGCAGTAACAGAAGGATTCAGGAATGTGAGAGAAGCGATAAATAAAGAAAGGAACTTTATGGAAAAAATGTGGTCTGAAAGAGAAAAGCAAATGGAAAAAGCCATGACGAGCTCAGTAAAATTGTTTGGTTCGGTAAGAGGAATTGTAGGCTCAGGAATGAGCGACATGAAGGTCCTGGAAGAATAGTTATTTTTTATTCAATTCATCCTTCAAAATCCTGATATGCTTTTCTGCTGTAAGTTCCCATTGGTAGCGTTTTACCCAATTGACAGCTTCTGTTGTTTTTTGAGACAATAATTGCGGGTTAGCGTAAAATTTTATAAATAATTCCTTCAGTTCCAAAGGTTTGTTTCCATCAAAATAAAAAGCCTTGTCCTGACATATTTCAGGAATGCTTGCGCTGGTAGAGCAAGCCACCGCACAACCACACGCCATTGCCTCTAAAGGAGGTAATCCAAATCCTTCGTACAATGAAGGAAAGGTAAAAAGCCATGCATTTTGATATAATACCGGGAGATGTTCTTCTTCCACAAAACCTGTAAATTCTACAAATTCTTCCAAACCATTAGCATTGATAAAATCTACTGCTTCATTGTCTCCAATTCTGAATCCATCTTTTTTACCAGTTATCACAATCTTAATCCCGGACTGACCTTTTTCTTCTACCCAGAGTTTATAGGCTTTTAGAAGGGTAATTACGTTTTTGTTGGGTTTTAAATTACCTACAAAGAGAATGTATTTGTCTGGTAAAGAGTATTTTGCTTTTATTTTAAGATCAAGGTCATTCTCATTGGGTTTGAAAACTGTAAAATCGACGCCCAGATGTATTACATGGGTTTTGGAAAGCATTCGTGGATAGAATCTTTTCATTTCTTCTTTGGTAAAATCGGAAATGGTAAAAATCACATCCGCTTGCCTTGAAACATTTTCCAAAAAGATATTGTAAGTGAGTTTTTGTTTGACAGAAAGCAAGTCCCAGTTTGCTTTGTGATATAGGTCATATACAGTGGACACCTTTAGCCTGGTTCTGGGTGGTAAAAGAGGATAATTGAAATGTGGGGTCCAGAAAATATCGGTTTTGCCAGAAAGAAAAGATGGCAAATAGAAGTCGGAAAGAGAGTAAGCTTTGGAATCAGTGTGGAGGACTTTACAGTCAAAATCTTCAAGTTGGATTTTAGATCCTATAAGTTCGAGATTAAATTCCTTTTTTAAATAATAATCAAATAAA
>JANYCH010000202.1 GCA_025360395.1 Cytophagales bacterium
TTTTCCTTGTAGGCTTCTTTGCTTTTTTCTTCAGTAATATCTATAAAAACACCGTTAACTTGTTTTTTATTCTCATAAAGAGGTTCGCAAAGCATTTCTGCCTTGATCCATTTTATTTTTCCTGATGGAGTTTCTACTTTGAATTCCGGAGTAAGTTTTACAGATTCTTCCCCTTTATATAATAGCTGAGAATAAAGATCTTTCCTGAACTCCGGCAACACCTGGTTAAAAATATCATTTGAGTTGAGCATAATATCTTTAATGTCAATCTCAAAAAAATCTTTAGCCCTTGTACTTACATATCTGAAACTGATGATCGCGTTATTGGTAATTTCCAGGTTGAATATTACTCCGGGCACATTGCTTGCAAGCGACTGTAATTGATTTTGTTTCTCTTTTAGTAACTCATAACTGCCGGTTAACTCTGCCTGAGATGCCCTTAGTTGCTCTAGGCTGGTAAATAATTCACCTTCCTTTTCTTCCAATTCCCGGTTTTTGCCTTTTAAGTTATTTATCAATTCTTTAAAATACTCTGTGTAACTAAATTGGAAAAGCAAAATCGTCAGGATATTAAGGCAAAAAGCACCAACAAAGTTGCCATAAAGGAAAAATGCCCGGTTTGCAACTTCCATCTCAAAGTCTGATTGAAGGTAATTATCAAGGTGATGGACAATGTAGGAGGAGAATAATGTAATGAAGAAACAGGCAAAAATATGTATGCGGTTTTTAAGGTCGAAAAGTACAAAAACTACACTAAAAGATGTTCCCAGCCATAAATAGGCTACAATATGAAAAGCCACATCACTATTGGCTATAAATGAACCTACAACAATGATGGTAATCTGCGAACTGATAAATAAGGCATATTTCGCAAAAAGTGAACCCAGGTATTTTGAAAAAATAAAGGTAAGGAAGTTAATAGTGCCATATAAGGCAAGGATTATCAAGACCGGCTTCGGGAAATTTTGATAACCAAAGTAACAAAGCAAAAATGTTACAACTATGCCACTGCAAAAGGATATTGTATTAACCATTTGGATCTTTCTCTTTTCCAGAAAGCCCATTCCTTCTTTTATGCCTGAGTGCGTTATTTTTCTGATTAAATCCAAATTCAAATGATACTTCTGTACTTAATGAAATATAGGCTTTTTACTTTTTTAATTTATAATATTAGGATGTAATTTGCTCCTGAACATAACTTCTCAAATTTGAGCACTTCCTCTCAATTAAAAAAGTTATATTTCTTACTTATTCGTACATGAACAAGAAATTATTTTTACTGGATGCAATGGCGCTTATTTATCGTGCCCACTTCGCATTCAGCAAGGCTCCCCGTATAAATTCGAAAGGATTGAATACTGGTGCTATACTCGGATTTACCAATACACTTCTTGAAGTAATCCAAAAAGAGAAGCCTACACACATAGCGGTTGCCTTTGATACACCCGAACCAACTTTCAGACATCAGTCATTTGAAGCCTATAAAGCGCATAGGCAGGAACAACCTGAAGATATACGCACGGCCATACCCATTTGTAAACACATTCTGAATGGTTTTGGAGTTCCGGTATTGGAAATGCCTGGTTTTGAAGCGGATGATATTGTGGGTACATTGGCAAAACAGGCATGTGCACAGGGTTTTCAGGTTTATATGATGACCTCTGACAAAGACTATTGCCAATTGGTTAATGAATGTGTGTTTGTATACCGCCCAGCTTTTATGGGAAATGGTCCTGAAATTTATGATGTACAAAAAGTACTGACAAAATTTGGAGTTGAAAAAGTGAGCCAGGTTATTGATATTTTGGGACTTATGGGAGACAGTGTTGATAATATCCCAGGTATTCCCGGCGTAGGAGAGAAAACAGCCCAAAAACTTATAGCCGAATTTGGCAGCATTGAAAACCTGGTGGCTAACACCGATAAATTAAGTGGAAAACTTAAAGAAAACGTCGTAAATTTTGCTTCACAGGGATTATTGTCAAAAGAACTTGCGACAATAGACACCAATGTTCCGGTTTATTTTGAAGAAGAATCATTTACTTATACCGGACCTGTCAAAGAATTACTCGTTCCTTTGTTTGAAGATTTGGAATTCCGAACAATTAAATCCAAACTATTCCCGGAAAGTAAAGAAGCAGAGAAAGCTTCTGTAAACCCAAAATCGAATCAAACAGGTCAGTTTGGTTTATTTGATTCTCCCGCAAATGAACAACTAAATAAACCAGCTTCTGAAGAAGAAGTTTCA
>JANYCH010000214.1 GCA_025360395.1 Cytophagales bacterium
GGTAAAGCCTGGTACAATCACACCTCAAACCCAGCAAATTTTTCTAATTCATGCGCTATAAGAGTTAGCCATGCCCTCAATTTAAGTGGGGCTGAAATTCCTTATTCGAAAGGAAAAACAATTTCTGGAGATAATAAATCCTGGTATTATTACAGGGTAAAAGATTTATTAGAATATCTTCAAGGAAGATATGGATATGCTGATTTTAAAACATCTAACAAGAATATGGTTTTAAATAGCAAAGGAATTATTTGTTTTGATATAAATATTTGGACAGATGCATCGGGGCATTTTACTTTATTTGATGGTAATAAAGCTTTAGGAGGGGAACATGATTCAGATTTTTACTTTAAAACTGCCTCTCAATTTTTACTTTGGAAAGCGGAATAATGAAAACCTTATTTCTATTTCTATTTGCTTTAACTTTTTGTCAGAATAAAAAGTCGGATGATACCAAAGAGTCATACAAGGCAAATAATCATGATTATCTTAAAAAAATAGCATTTTGTAAATGTCTTTCTCTAGTAGATAGTTCATTAAAAAATGAAGATTATAGCAGTGGAATTTATTTTGAAAAATCCAGTTACGGTCCTGAAGCACTATTTATAATAGATTCTTTCGTTATTTTGAATAAACCAAATTTTAAAAGTTTTGCAAACCACAAACTTGGTGTTGGGGAATGTATTTCATTATATGAAAGTGAGGCTCTCAAAGTCCAGATTGAGAAATTAGATTCACTTATAGGAGACAAATAGAACTTGGATTTTTATTGCGCCAACGATAGTAGCAAAAATCCTTTTTGCTACCTAATACTTTCAAATCAAGGTAATTACTTGACGCAAAAAGATTGGAGCGGATAGCGTGCCCGGGCGCCCAAATCATACCGCAGTCTTTACTATTGTTTATACTAAAAGCCCTGTAGATCTCTACCCAGCTTTCATATACCGAAGTATGTTAATTAATCCGTTTAATATCTGCACCAATTGCATTCAAACGTTTGTCTATGTTCTGATAGCCACGGTCGATCTGGTCAATGTTACTGATGATGCTGGTTCCTTTTGCTGAAAGCGCTGCAATGAGCAAAGAAACACCCGCACGGATATCAGGAGATGACATCGAGATTCCTCTCAAAGGATTTACTTTATTTAAACCAATCACATTTGCCCTGTGAGGGTCACATAGAATGATCTGAGCTCCCATTTCTATCAGTTTATCCACAAAAAACAAACGGCTTTCAAACATCTTCTGATGAATGAGAACGGTGCCTTTTGCCTGGGTCGCTACAACCAAAACTATGCTTAAAAGATCAGGGGTAAAACCTGGCCATGGGGCATCAGCAATTGTTAAAATGGAACCATCAATAAAAGTATCAATTTCATAACTATCCTGTGCAGGAATGTAAATATCATCTCCCCTGAATTCCATTTGGATGCCGAGGCGCTGAAAAACTCCCGGAATAACACCCAACATGTCGATTCTGGCATTTTTTATCGTGATTTCAGAACCTGTCATTCCTGCTAAACCAATGAACGAACCAATTTCGATCATATCTGGTAACATGGTATGTTCAGTGCCACCTAAAGATTCTACTCCTTCAATATTCAGCAGATTAGAACCTATGCCTGTAATTTTTGCTCCCATCCTATTTAGCATAGAGCATAATTGCTGTAGATAGGGTTCACAGGCAGCATTGTAAATAGTAGTTTTGCCCTTGGCCAAAACGGCTGCCATTACGATGTTTGCTGTACCTGTTACTGAAGCTTCATCAAGCAACATATAGCAACCCTTCAGGTTACTGGCATCAATGGTGTAAAAACCATCTTCTGCGTCATAGTTAAATTTCGCTCCTAATTTTTCAAAACCAATAAAATGAGTATCTAAACGTCGTCGGCCAATTTTATCTCCTCCCGGTTTAGGCACACGGGCCTTTCCAAACCTGGCTAAAAGCGGGCCCAAGATCATAACTGAACCCCTTAATGCAGCAGCCTGATTTTTAAAATCATCGCTTAACATATAATCAAGGTTTACATTCTTCGCACAGAAGCGATAATCTTCTTCGTTGATCTTTGTAACCTCAACTCCCAGTTTATTAAGTAATTCAATCAGCTTGATAACATCCCTTATTTGAGGAATATTATGGATAGTAACTGGTTCTTCGGTGAGTAAAACCGCATTTAGTATTTGTAATGCTTCGTTTTTTGCCCCTTGAGGGATCAATTCACCTTTTAATTTTTGTCCGCCCTTAATTTCAAAAACAGCCATGCTTATTTTTTATTGCGATTGTTGTTGTTATTGTTGCGGTTGTTATTGCTCCGGTTATTATTGTTGTTCCGGTTATTATTGCTTCTTCCCCTGTTCATGCTTCCACCTGTAGCACCTTCCCGGGCTGTATTGTCTTTGATCATGCTGTTTCCGCTTTGTTTTCTCAATCTCATTCCTGTCTGGAAAAGGTTTTCGCTTTTAACACGGTTTATGTCTAGTACGAGTTCTCCGCCAGACATCCGGCGCATATGTTCCAGTATTACTTCCTCTTCGATTACTTCCTTATTCCAGGCACCATAAAGTGCTTTCATTAACTTACCAATGTAAATAATGGCGTTTTCTTTTTCTTCCGGATCGGTGATCTTCTTTGCTTCTTCCATAAGCAATTCGACATTTCTGCCATAATGCTTATATCTCATTTCTTTCTGACTATAATCTACTTTCCTCGGCTTTGCGTTAAAAGTACTGGCTTCGGCCTTAGGATAAGGAGAATCCACATCTAATTCGAAATTGGCCATGCAACAAAGATCGTCCCATAATTTTTGGGAATAATCCATATTAGGGTCTTTCATTTGAGAATGCAATTGCTTCATCAATTCGATGATCGCCTTGGCATTCTGATTTCTTTTTTCACGGTCTTCAATCTTTTTAAGATCATGAACCATGTTTTGAACAACCCTCCCATATTCTTTCAGAATGATATCGGATTGTGAAGTATTGTATGTATGCATAAATATTATAGCAGTGTAAATACGGCGGGCTAGCAGTTGCCGGCGAAATTTATAATTCTTCTTGAAAAGTTAGTACAAAACTAATCAAATACTTTAAATAGTATTGAGTATTGAGTAATTAGTATTGAGACTGCTTTAAAGAAAAAGTAGATCATTTAGTTAAATTATAACTTTCCTTTTATCCATTCATCTACGAGTTCTTCCAGTACATTGAGTGGTACTGCTCCATTTATAAGAACCACATCGTGAAATTCCTTTATATCGAACTTTTCTCCCAGCCTCTTTTTTGCACTTTCTCGTAATTCAAGTATTTTAAGCATCCCGATTTTATAGGCCGTTGCCTGCGAAGGCCAAACTATATAACGTTCAATCTCTTTACGGCAATCGTATTCGCTGTTTGGCGTATTGTCTGTAAAATATTTAATCGCTTCTTCTCTTGTCCATTTTTTGGAATGGATACCAACGTCTACAACTAATCTCGCTGCCCTGAGCAATTCCATTGATAATCTTCCAAAATCGCTGTATTTGTCTTTATAGAGACCCATTTCTTTGGGTATTTTTTCTGTATACAAAGCCCAACCTTCAATATATGCGGTGTAAAACCCATATTTCCTGAACTTAGGCAAACCTTTCATTTCCTGGGCAATAGCCAATTGCATATGATGCCCTGGTATAGCTTCATGATAGGCCAGTGCTTCAATTTCATATTTAGGAAGAGTTCTCATGTCAAATGTGTTGACATAATAAATTCCAGGGCGGGAACCATCAGGTGCTGGTTCCTGATAAAAAGCACCGGCTGTTGATTTTTCTCTAAATGGCTCGACCCTTTTAACTATTAAATCTGCCTTAGGTTTGGTTATGAATAATTCATTGAGCCTGCTTTTCATTTCAGCTATTACTTTTTTAGCCTCAGCCATATAGGCAGCTTTTCCAAGACTATCACTGGTATAATAGAATTTGGGATTTTCCTGAAGGTATTTAAAAAATGCTTTCAGGTCCCCTTTGAACCTTACTTGCTGAATAATAACTTTCATTTCTTCCTGAATGCGCTTTACTTCAGATTGTCCGATTTCAAATATTTCTTCCGGAGAAAGGTTGGTTGTGGTCGTGTTTTGAAGTGCATATTTGTAAAATGCATCCCCATCAGGAAATTTCCAGCAACCATCATCATTTGTGGCTTTCTTTTCTGATTGTTCCAGGTGTGCAATCAGCTTTTTATAAGCCGGGCCAAAGCCTGTAATTAATACTTCCTCACATTTTTTCTTTAGGGAATCTTCCTCCTCCTTAGGTAGCTTTAAAGACTCAGCCTTTTTATTAAAATCCTCCATCAGAGAACTCAATTTTTTCTTTTTTTCAAATTCAAAAGGCTGTCCTTTTAATAAACCTTTGCAGTCGTCAATAACCTGGGCAAAAGCAAATTTGGGTAACATAATTCCTCTCGACTCCCTAGCTTCAATCTTCTTTAATACCTGATCTATTAAATGAGGCACTTTTTTGAGGCGTTCAATATAGGCTTCAGCGTCCTTTTTGCTGTTTACAGTATGTATGTTTATCAAAAAAGAAGGGATTTCAGAATGCCAGCCAAATAATTGGTTTACAGGATAATTGTAGGTAATAAATTTTTTACCGGCGATTTTTTGTTCTGCTTCATAAACAAATAGTTTGTAACTGACCTTAGTGTTTGTATCAAGTTGATCAAACATTATGTTTTTCTTTAATTCAAGTAGGTTCTTTTCGGTAATGTCAATTTCTGCAAGGGCTGAGGAATCAGAAATATCATCCCAATCTGAATACCTGTCACGAATACCCAAAATAGATTGCTGCATTGGGTGCCTTTGAAGAAATGCATCGTAGACTTTTTCAAAAAACATATTTGCTTCCACACTGGAAGAGTCACCCAGGTCATTGTCGTTCATTTCCTTATTAGGTTTATTGCATGAAAATAAAAAAACAGCAAAAAGTACAGGGAGACAGAATGCAAATGATTTCATTTTTTATGATCTTGTTCAGCCTAAAGATAAGCAAAAGCAAGAAATTGAATATATACAACTTCGACAGAATAAATTTAATGTTATACTAATGACTAGTTGAAATAAAGAAGGGATTTTTACGTACTTGTATAAAATTTTTAATTTATGAGAATTTTAGTGGTTGAAGACGAGCAGAAAGTGGCAGAGTTCATTAAAAAAGGGCTTGAGGAAAACTCATATAAAGTTGACACTGCACATGATGGCGTGATAGCAAAACATCTCGCATTCTCCAACCAATACGATCTGATTATTCTGGATATTATCATCCCAAAGCTGAATGGAATAGAACTGGCAAAAGAACTTCGAGTACAAAAAATAAACACGCCAATTTTAATGCTTACAGCACTAAGCAAAACCGATGACAAAGTGACCGGGTTTGACTCGGGAGCTGACGATTATCTCACCAAACCTTTCGAATTTCGTGAATTGCTGGCGAGAGTGAAGGCACTTACCAAAAGAAATATTCCGGAGGCGCAACAAAGTATCAGGTTATTGAATGTTGCAGACCTTGAAATGAACCTTGATAGCTATACCGTAACCCGTGCCGGACAAAAAATTGATTTAACAGCTAAAGAATTTTCATTATTAGAATATTTTGTACGCAACCAGGGAAAGGCAATTTCCAGGGCAGAAATAGCTGAAAAAGTTTGGGGGTTAAATTTTGACACTGGTACTAATGTTATTGATGTATATGTCAATTTTCTTAGAAAGAAAGTGGACAAAGCATTCGACAAAAAACTTATTCATACCTTGATTGGAATGGGATATATCTTGCGGGTTGAATAACTTCCTGCTTAAAAATGTGCATAAAAAAAGCTACCATATATTAAGTAGCTTTTTTTATAAGTTTAATTCTTTTTGTCTTTTAATATTGAATTGTCTGAGGGAAGCTTTATACATACATCCCGTTTGTAACCTGGTAATATTGAGTTACTTTATTTAAATACTCAGTATGGTCATTGGTATCCGGCCAGTGATTTTGGTCAAATCCCGGAGCATTTTTAAGGTAATTCATATCCCGGCTCACTACAAAGCATTCCCTGTCTTCATCTAATTCCAGCTCATCAAACGGAATGGCAAACATTTTACCTCCAAGCCCTAGAAACGACCCATATTCAATTACAGCATACTCTACCTTACCTGTTTGTATATTGATCATAATATCATCGATGGTACCAAGGTTCTCACCTTCATAATTTTCCACATTGTCACCGATGATTGAACTGGCTGTTAATCTTTTTACAGGACTGTTTGCGCTAGGCCCTTCATGATTCCGACCGGTTCTATTGTCAAAATCATAATTTTTCTCTATCGTCTTCATAATCCTAAATTTAATTATAATCGCTCTGGCAGTTTGCCAGCGTGGTTAAGTGGCTTATGCTAATGCTTAGATTAGAAACAATCCAAATAACCATCTTGACATTAAATTGCCGTGCCATGAATAAATAATAATTCATGATAAAGTTTTTAATATTATTACAATGTGATTTAATAGACCACTATTGATAAAACATTGCTTAATGAACCAGATCAATTGAATGTTTTGTATTTTTAAGCAAATTCTAAAACATTGAATTGGTATTTACAAGATATAGAACGACTTGAGGCGAAAGAAGTCATCAGAAACAAAAAGAAGAAAATCGTTTTCTATGGAAGTTCCTCTTTTACCAGATGGGATAGCCTTGAAAAAACATTTACAGATTTCAATGCCGTAAACCTGGGGTTTGGTGGCTCAACACTCGCTGCCTGTACCTGGTTTTATAAACGTGTAGTTCCACGTCAAAAACCAGATGCTATCATTATTTATGCAGGCGACAATGATTTAGGTGATGGGAGAAATCCTGAAGAGGTAGTGATTTTTTATTATCAGCTGATAAACCAAATAAGACAATCACTTGGCAATATTCCTGTTTGTTTTTTATCCATAAAGCCGAGTCCTGCAAGGTTTAACCTAAAAGGAAGCATAGAATTTGTTAATAAGTGTATAATGGAAAATATAGAACTCTCCGCAGATCACTTGCATTATATCGACGTATATTCAAAAATGCTTGATGATAGCGGAAGGATAAGAGGAGAATTATATGATCAGGATGGATTGCACCTTTCTGCAAAAGGATATGAATTATGGCAAAACGAAATCATGAATACATGTTATAAATTTTTTAAATAATAAAATTAATATCTGTAATTAAGGGGATTTCTCTGAAACAAAACAAGAATGACAAGAGAATATATTAAAAAATATAGCCAAATCCTGAAAAGGGACATGGAAGTTCTTGTCTTTGGCCATGCCGGTGCAAGGGTTTTATTTTTTCCGACGCGAAAAGCTCATTTTTATGACTATGAAAACTGGGGTGTTATGGAAGCACTTCAGCAAAAAGTTGAAAGCGGACGTATTCAGGTTTATTGTTTGGATAGTATTGACAATGAAAGCTTTTATAACCTTGCCCTTCTTCCTGAAGAAAGGATCCTTCGACATGCGGAGTTTGAAAAATATATCATAGACGAACTTCTCCCATTTACAAGGAAACGGAATCCAGACCCAAGGACTGTTCTTGCTGGTTGTAGTTTGGGTGCTTACCATGCAATAAACATTGCTTTCAGGCACCCGCATTTTGTGGATAAAGTAGTTGGAATGAGCGGCAGGTATGACCTTACTCAAGCCATGGCCAGTTTTAAAGACCTTTTTGAAGGTGTTGTTGACCAAAACATCTACCTGAATACTCCAAACAGGTATATCCCAAACCTGGACGATCCTTATTATATCGCACAACTTAAAAGATTAGAAATAATTTTGGCAGTAGGAGAACAAGATGCATTTCTTGAAGATAACAAATTTTTAAACAAGACTTTAAATGCAAAAGGAGTCCCGAATGAATTGCATATCTGGAAAGAAGAGGCACATAATCCTTTCTATTGGAAGCAAATGGTTGCGCTTTATTTTTAAGTAGGATATGCTAGCTGAGTATAGTTAATTTAATCCTAAGAACTAATTATGCTGATTTGTAATGTCTTAAAATCAGCATGTTTTTTTAGTCCTATTAAGGAGATTTTTATCCATTAACTAATGTCTCAATTTCCCTTTCATTGAGTTCTTTTACCTTGTTTGGTTGAAGGTTACCTAGTGTAAGTTGGCCAATTTTAATCCTAACCAACCGAAGGACGGGAAAACCTGCTTTTGCACACATTTTCCTTACCTGATGGTTTTTACCTTCAATTAATGTTATTTCAACCCAGGAGGTTGGAATATTGGCTCTAACCCTTATGGGAGGATTCCTTGGTGGTAATATTGGTTCTTCTTTGACCAAACTGATCTCAGCAGGCAATGTTTTATAGGCTTTGCCGTCAATGGTAATTGTGACACCTTTTCTTAATTGTTTGGCAGCTTCTTCAGTAATGTTCCCATCCAATTGCGCCAGATAGGTTCTTTTATGTCCATGTATCGGATTTAACAATTTATTGTTCAGGCTGGTATCATTCGAAAGCAATAACAATCCTTCCGTATCTGCATCAAGCCTCCCTACCGGATATGCATCTTTTGGAAAATCAAATTTTATGTCGGCCAGTGTAGGTTTTTCGTTTTCCCGGGAAAACTGAGTCATCATGCCGAAGGGCTTGTATATGATATAATATTTCAATTGGACACTTACCACGGGTTTGGATGTATCCTTAGCTAAAGATTGTGAAGTTACTGGCTTTTTATCGTTGAGTTCAGAAAAAACTTCTCTCAAAGAGGACTTTTTTACCGGCCTTGCGGTTTTATTTGATGGCTGGGTTGGTACAGTCGCCTTCTTTGTAGTTTGCTTGCCGGCAGGTTTAGTCCTAGGTGAAATACCAGGCTTAGTTAACTTTGTGGATTTCGGCTTTTGAGGCTTGTTATTCATAATATTGCAATTTACTCATTTCAAACTTAAAAGGAGCCAAGGAGAATATGACGGATCCATATTCATCACTAAGCTGATAATATCTTCAAAGTAGTTTGATCTCTTTCGCCCATAAAAAACTTCTTCAAAACCTGTTCAAATACTTGACCGGGAGCGATAAAATCAAATAAGGTCATAGACGATTTTAATTTAACATCATCCGGGCTACCAAAAATATAGCTGGCACCAGAACCTGGCAGGTTGATTAGCACCTTGCTTATTTCATTTAGCCGTGAACCCAGAACTGGGTGATTCAAATATTCCCTGGCTTCATCCAAGTCTTCAATGGAATAGAATTTTGAAGTTTCACTGATTCCTAATCCTTTAATCTGGGGAAAGATAAACCACATCCAATGAGATTGTTTTCTGCCTTTCCTTATTTCAGCAAGCGCCTGATTATAAGTTGACTCCTGTGCCAAAAGAAATCTGTTCAAGTCAGCATTTACTTTCATTCAAATAAATTTCTGAAGAAGATTTTATTCTTCAACTAGTGCTATTTCTTTAAAAGTTTTTCTTTTGTGGTCCATTTTCTGAAGAATAGCTTCAGGCCATTGTGAAGAATCTTCTGCTTCATAAATTTTCAAATCCTGATCTGGCCTTGGCCCAATTAAATCATCTGTTTTACATTTTAATATTTGAGATGCAGTTTGCACCCCAGAATTAGCAGCTCCCATAACTCCATGAGCCATTACACTTGCACCACACAAGTACAAATTTTTTATTTCAGATTTACTTCTGAAGGCAAATGGCCCGGTTTGTTTAAAGCTTTTTTCTGTTCCGTAAACGCATCCATTTGTAGTGTTCACATAATAATTATTCGTAATGGGAGTGCCGAGGTCCATTTGAACTATATGTTTACGAATGTTTGGAATTACTTTTTGAAGATTATTTAACAGCTTTTCCATAACACGCCTTTTTGTTTTCAGATAGGCTTCAGAGCGAACCTCTTCTTCATTCTCAAATTGTTTGAAGGGTTCGTAATTTATGAATGTCACAATTTCGATATTGTGATAACGGCCATTGAAACTTGCAGGATCTTTAAGTGACGTACAGCTGATAAAAACTCCCGGAAACTCATCTTCTGTTAGGATGTCTTTAGAAGACATATCGTTAAACAATGCTTCCATATCCTTATTATTCATCATCCAGATGTTGCCAGAATCAAGACCAGCTTTTCTAACATCAATATCAACAGTTAAGAATAATATAAGGGAAGTGACAGAGTATTTGGTTTTTGAGAGCTTTTCGCTGAGGCTTTTACTTAAATTTTCTTTGCCAATTAAACTAAAATATGTCTTATGCGGATCCGCATTTGAAACTACCCGTTTGGCTAATATCCTTTCCCCATTTTCTAACTCCACTCCTACTGCATATTTTTTCTTTCCTTTTTCTTCTATCATTATCCTTTTTACTCCCTGAGAAGTCCGGATCTCACCTCCATGTTTCTTTATTGCATTTGTCATGGCCTTAACAATGGCTGCACCGCCGCCCATCGGGTAAAAACCACCATCCAGGTAATGGTCCATCACAGCGCAGTGAAGGGGAAAACTTGCCTGACCAGGAGGCAATCCATGGTCGCCACACTGAACATTTAACACTGCTTTTAATAATGGGTCCTTTATGTGCCAGTCAATTACTCTTTTAAGACTGAACAAGCCATATTTTCCTAATTGAGCTGTACGATATGGTATTGTAACATGGTCCCAAAAACCCTTCAGATTCGGAATAAGGTAAAGTTGCGAGCTTACCTGACGAACCAGCTTCAAATATTTTTTTAAACCATTAGCCTCTTCCGGAAAACGTTTTGAAAGAGATTCATATAATTGCTCCGGATTTCCAGGCATGTCTATCTTCTCATTTTCAACCCAGCAATGCTCATAAGCCTTTGGGTTCATCCTAAAAAAAGTAAGGTCATTGGCAATTTCCAGTCCTTCCAGCAAATCTGCTGATGATTGGCCTTTGTCCATCCGGCCTAAATAATGCACACCTGGACTAAAACGCTGACCATTTATAAGAAAACTGTGGCACCAGCCACCAGGAACATAATGCTTTTCTAAAACGAGGACCTTTTGCCCTGCCCTTGCAAGGCAAATAGCAGCTGATAAACCACCGGAACCTGAACCAATTACTATAGTATCGTACATAAACAAACAAAGGATACAATTTAAAAATATTCTCACATTTATTAAAATGCTTGCTCAGATTCGTATAAGTTTTACATCCTTGAACATGGGAAGCTATCGCAACCTCACTAAACTTTCTGATATTTGCGCTTCAATCCTTATTTATGGCTATCCGCAATTTCGTTGCTTCAGAATTACAAATTAAAACCTGGGACGATATCAAAAAGTACTTTGAAGAACTTCTTCAAAGACCGATAAATTCTTTAGCAGGACTGAAAAAATGGCTGAAAGACAGAAGTGAACTGGAATCAGTCATTTCAGAGGACCTTGCCTGGAGATATGTGAACATGACCTGCGATACAACCGATCAGCAAAAAGTTGATTCCTATACCATCTTTGTTTCAGAAATCGAACCTCTTATTTCACCTGTTTCAAATAAACTGGATGAAAAAGTTTTGAGCTCGCCTTATAAATCTCAGTTGACAGGTCCGGAATATGAGATCATGTTCAGGAGCATTGAAAAAAACATCAAGATTTTCAGGGAAGAAAATGTCCCTATTCTATCAGAAATAGCTCAGGAATCTCAAAAATACGGTGGCATTGTAGGGAAAATGATGGTAGAAATCGACGGACAAGAAGTCACTTTGCCAAAGGCTTCTGATAAACTTCAGTCCACCGACAGAAATGAAAGAGAGGATGTGTACCGTAAAATCAACAAACGCAGGCTTCAGGATGCTGATGAATTAAACACCCTGTTCAATACGCTGATTTCGCTGAGGAATTCAGTGGGCCTCAAGGCCGGTTTTGGGAATTTCAGGGATTATATGTTCACCGCAATGGGGCGCTTCGATTATACCAAAGAAGACTGCTTTGCATTCCATGATGCAGTGGAGAATGAAGTTGTTCCTTTGCTGGACACTTTGGCTGAAGACAGAAAAAAAATGCTGAAACTTTCAGAGCTGCGTCCATGGGATTTGAGCGTGGACAAAACAGGAAAACCAGCTTTGAAACCATTTTCAGGCGGCGAGGATTTGCTTCAGAAAACAATTAAATGTTTCGATAGGTTGGATCCCTTTTTGGGTGATTGTTTGAGAGAAATGAAAAAAATGGGCCGTTTTGACCTGGAATCAAGGAAAGGGAAAGCTCCGGGAGGATATAATTATCCAATGGAAGAAACTGGTTATCCTTTTATTTTTATGAATGCCACAAGCAATTTCCGTGACATGATCACCCTCCTGCATGAAGGCGGGCACGCGGTGCATTCAGTGCTCACCAAAGACCTGGAATTAAACAGCTTCCGCGGCATTACTTCTGAAACAGCGGAACTGGCCTCCATGAGCATGGAACTGATCACCATGGACAATTGGGACATTTTCTTTCCTGATGCTGAGGACCTTAAAAGGGCCAAAAGAATGCACCTGGAACAAATCATTGAAACTTTGCCATGGGTAGCAACAATAGATAAATACCAGCACTGGATCTATGAAAATCCAAATCATAGAGTTGAACAGCGTAAAACCAAATGGAATGAACTGCATTCTGCTTTTACTTCCAATGTCATAGACTGGAGCGGCTTGCAGGAGTTCAAAGACAATATCTGGCAAAAACAGCTTCATTTATATGAAGTTCCTTTCTATTACATCGAGTATGGTATAGCACAATTAGGAGCAGTAGCAGTCTGGAAAAATTACAAAGAAAATCCTACACAAGGTTTAAAACAATACATGGCAGCTTTGTCACTGGGCTATACAAAGCCAATTAAAGAAATTTATGCTGCGGCAGGAATACGTTTCGATTTCTCCAAAAAATATATCAGCGAACTTATGCAATTCGTTAAAACCGAATTAGAGAGTTTATAGCCATTCCAAACGGTTTATTGCCAGTGCAAAGGAAGGGATTGTTCTACTTTTTCCTGGTATTTATCCATGAGCCGGGAGTATTTCTCGGCCCATTTTGGAACATCAATTTTATATCCTATCCTGAAATAAATTTTGCCCACATTATTCAGGAAATGGGTATTGTTCTTTAAGGGATAATTTTCTGCATCAACCAGGATTGAGAGGCCATAGGTCCATCTTTCAGAATTATAACCGGCCCCAAACCTTCCCAATATTTTATAGGAGATGGCAAAATTATCTTCAATACCATCCCTTGTCTGCAAATGATGGTACTGGAAACTTGGGCCTAGGGAAGGTACCAATCCCACAAAAAAGCGCTTCCTGATCACCCAGGTAATGCCATATCCGGGCATAATGCTGAAACTATAAAAATAGGCCTGTTTAAAAATCGTGTTTCCTTCAAATAAAGGCAGCAAGGGGGCAGGTATAAAAAGGGAATCCCCGTTTTTGGTAAAAGCTCCACTCAAAGCTGCATTTATCAGAAATGAATGTGAGGTCTTTTTCTGGATCTCACCCTGCACGAGTGGAGCATTTAAGGAATACTGTTGTCCATTAAAGATCCGGACGAAATTCAGCGTTAACCGCTCCATCTTTACATTATAATACGGCAATTCCTTGCTGACACCGTTTAAATTCAAGTCCAAAAAGCTTTTATAATTGGCCCCGTAATAGCCGTTGTTAACAGTATAAACCAGGTCTGCCCCTATTTTCCTGGCATAAGCATTGATCTGTACATTGAAATTATAATTGCCTTCAAACTTTCCTTTATTGATCTCTGCGGCTACGAGCGAAAAACTGCCGCCTATCCATTTGTGAGTAAAACCCAGGCCCACATTGATGGGTGATATAGGATAATAAAGCAGGTTTTTATTACCGCTGTAAAGAATTCCATTCGAAAACCGTGAAGCAAAAACATAAATAGTGAACCTGCTTCTCCCATTGGCAACATACTTTAAGCGTTCTACACTATCAGCCCTTATATTTCTTGTGCGTTCGGTAGTATCGTTCTGGCCGTTTACAGTAAAAAATGAGCATAACAAAAAGAGTAAATAAAGGAGTTTCAAACTTCTCAAGTAGAATTATTTAGGCATCATATTTTAAATCACTAAACAAGCATGCCTGAAAAAATGTTAGTGCTTATATTTGCCTTTCGTTAACAATTTCACAATCATACCTTA
This sequence comes from Cytophagales bacterium, assembly GCA_025360395.1. GTDB lineage: Bacteria > Bacteroidota > Bacteroidia > Cytophagales > UBA9547 > UBA9547. The sequence continues at coordinate 14,146 of JANYCH010000214.1, forward strand.
TGACAAGTTTCTCAGTTGATGAAAAAGGCTTTTACGGAAGTTTTGGCGGAGCATTTATTCCTGAAATGCTTTATCCAAACGTGGAAGAGTTGAGATTAAAATATCTTGACATTATCAATGAACCATCTTTTCAAAAAGAATGGAGAGACTTGTTAAAAGATTACGTAGGAAGACCAACACCTTTATATCTGGCTAAAAGGCTCTCTGAAAAATACAATACTACTGTCTATTTAAAAAGAGAGGACCTTTGCCACACCGGTGCACACAAGGTCAATAATACGCTTGGACAAATTCTCCTGGCCAAACGCTTAGGCAAAACAAGGATCATTGCAGAAACAGGTGCCGGTCAGCATGGCGTTGCTACTGCAACTGCCTGTGCTCTAATGGGCATGCAATGCATCATATACATGGGTGAAGTGGACATAGAACGTCAGGCTCCCAATGTCCAACGCATGAAATTGCTTGGTGCTGAGGTACGTTCGGCAACCTGCGGAAGTAAAACATTGAAAGATGCTACCAATGAAGCCATGCGCGATTGGATCAGCAATCCTGAAGACACTCATTATATTATCGGTTCCGTCGTGGGCCCACATCCTTTTCCTGATTTAGTTGCTCGCTTTCAGTCTATTATCAGTGAGGAGATCATCAAACAATTAACTGAAAAAACCGGAAAACCGGACCCTGATTACGTGATTGCCTGCGTAGGTGGCGGAAGCAATGCTGCCGGAGCATTTTATCATTATTATGACAGAAGTGCTGTACAGCTCATCGCTGTCGAAGCAGCAGGACATGGCTTACATTCCGGATTTTCTGCAGCCACCACAGCACTTGGAAAACCAGGCGTTTTACATGGCAGCAGAACGCTATTAATGCAAACAGAAGACGGGCAGATTGTAGAGCCACATTCCATATCAGCAGGTTTGGATTATCCCGGAATTGGGCCTGTGCATGCTCACCTGTTTGCATCCGGAAGGGCGAAATTTTTCTCTATAACAGATCAGGAAGCGCTGAATGGCGTTAAAACCCTGAGCAGGCTTGAAGGGATAATTCCTGCTTTAGAGTCGGCGCATGCCATTGCTGTACTAGATTATTTAAAACCCGAAAAGCATGAGATTGTTGTGGTTAACCTTTCTGGTCGTGGAGACAAGGACATGAACACCTACATGAAGCATGAAGCATTCTTTAACAGCTGATCAGATCAGGTTTCTTGTAAAAGAGTAATATGTTTCTGCTGTAGCACCATAGCTTTCGAAATACGAACCTATTCCATCAAGATTACCACCTTCGAAATCCAATATAAGGTCCTGGTTTGCGTATTTGTCAATTACCGTTTTAAAAATAAGGGACATTGCACTATATTTTTTCCCTTCTTCATTCATTGCGCCAAATAAATAATAAATCCTTTTTTCAAACCTGGCGAAAAAACACCAGGCAAGCGGATCACCCTTTTCACTAAGGCAACAGTAAAGTTCAGACAATTTCCTGTTGCAACATTCCTTGTAGATATTTTCAATTAACTGGAAGGTATGTTTTAAATCTTTTTGCCTGCTTCCCTGGTTTATCTTATACATTTCTATTGCGGGCTCTATCTTGTCCGATTGAATGCAGGTCCAGCCAAGGGCAGTGGCCTTTTTAAGATTTCTTTTTCTATTATCGTTAAAGTTTCTGAAAAGGTCCTCATATGAACTGTTCAAATTCAGATTGTAATTTTTTCTGGGATTAAAAGAGGATGATTTTGGGAGATTGATTTCCTGTAAATCTATTCCGGAATGGAAGCTGACTGTGAACCTGAAAAATGTTTTAAATGTCCCGCTTTTAAAAAATTCCTTTATAGCAGTCTGGTAAATAAAGCCTGGTTTGAAGATGATGCCGGTTTGCTGGGAAAGCAATGGGACCGGAACATAATTCAATAAATAAAACTTTTTAACATATAATGGAAGCCCAGCCTGGTAATGGTCCCATATTACAGCTTTCCATCCGGGAGAGGCAATATCCAAATACCACGATAACATATAGATACGGGGATTTGTACTTTCATGCACCAATAAATCCCATTTAGCCTTGTCAATATCCTCATGATGGAAAAATTTCATAACAAGGTTCAGGAAATTACCTGGCTTTTGCTGCTCTTACGACAGTTTCGTAAACCTCACTCCAATTTCTCCACATTTTGTGAGTACCTAAAGATTCATTATGAAAGATCATAACAAATTCCCCTTTAGCCTGTTTTACCTTTTCAATCAGCGGTTTAATTGTGTAAAGCACTTCCGAAGAACGTACTTTCATATAGAATTTAAGGGTACTGTCCATCACACAAAAAGGATGAACAAGCAAAGAGGTTTGCTCTTCCTTTTTAAGGTCATAAAAATAAAATGGAGAACAAATTCCAGCCCTGAAACCCGTAATTTTGGAATACCCCATGCTGTAATCTTCCTTTATTCCCTTTTCTATCAGATTCTGATAAGTATCAGGCAGCGTCAATTTTAAAAAATGTTGCCTGCTTTTCGTTATTTCTTTATTACTAATATCTTCAAGGCGCTTTTTTTCGATATCAAATAAATATTTTTTACGATTGGACGAATACGATGGATGCATTCCTAACTGATATTTATCTCCAAACATCTTTATTAGGGTCCTTAAATGAATATTAGTGTGTGGCAGGTTCTTGTCAAACTTACTCCTGTTGCCCAATAAGAAAAAATAAATAGGGTTTAACTGATATTTCTCATGGATTTCATTCTGTTTTTCATACGTATCATAGGGATCCTTTTTACCACCTAAAATGACTTTAAGCTTGCCTGAAAAGTCCCCAAACTTAAATTTAACAAGACTTTTGACCAAACTTGGCAAAACCCTTATTGGATTTTTGTATTTATAAGCATACGCATTGTCAATATCTATTGTAGGCTGAAATGAATATTTCCTTTCTGGGAAGAATACATTTGGGTATGATTCCAAAATGGTATTCTTTACTAATTCAGCATAGTGATTGACTACTGGTTCCTGTAAAAAATTATTCCTTTTGGCAATACTATAATTTGGGTCAAACCTGTTGTGACCATCCTTATGTTTAGTCACATATTCTTCATAGCGGGATACCAGATAAAATGAAGCCGCAAATGGGTCGAAAGGCAAAGCACCATAATTCTCATTCAGAAAGAATATATGGTGTGAATTCCATACATCAACCTGCAGGTTCTGAAATTTTAAATTCTTTTCAAAAAGCAGGTCAGCAGAATAAAAAAACAAACCTTTGTCCAGTGGCGATTTCCGGTAAACAAATTTAGCTCCTGAATAATTTAAGTATTCGTCCTTATCAGAAGTGAGGCTGAATGGAGTTTTAAGGATCTGCTTAAAAATGAGGTCAAACGCATATTTTACGCGGTTGTTAACTTCGTGAACAAAAATAAGAATACTCAAGCCTAGTTATTTCCATGCAAGTTTCACAATTTCAGGCAATTCAGCAACAGAAATATCATCTTAGATATAACATCAAAAACTATTCATTATTCAAATTTGAATATAATTACAAAGTAGGAACATTAACGTTTTGTTGCCAATAACTATTTGCTAACTTTGCGACCGGCAAATCGGCACGACCAGCTCCTGTTGAATCCCCCAGGTACGGAAGTGAGCAAGGGTAGATGGTTGTAGCGGTGCGATGTTCGGTTTGCCTTTTTTTTCATCCTGATGTTACCCCTTACATCGAACAAATCAAAATACTAAATATTTTACTTTAAAAGCTGCTCAAATGAGATTCTTTATAGATACTGCCAATCTTAATGAAATAAAAGAAGCCTATGAACTAGGTGTTTTAGACGGTGTAACTACTAACCCATCTCTGATGGCAAAAGAAGGCATCGCAGGTAAAGACAAAGTATTCAGCCACTACAAAGCAATCTGTAACATTGTAGATGACAACGTAAGTGCTGAAGTGATAGCTGTAGACTATGAAGGTATAATCAAAGAAGGCGAAGAGCTTGCCGAAATAGACCCTAAAATAGTCGTTAAAGTGCCTATGATCAAAGATGGCGTCAGAGCAATCAAGTATTTTTCTGAGCGTGAAATCAGGACCAACTGTACTCTTATATTTTCTGCCGGTCAGGCACTGTTAGCAGCGAAAGCCGGTGCTACCTTTGTTTCACCCTTTGTTGGCCGTTTGGACGACATTTCTTATGATGGAATGAAACTGATTGAACAAATCAGGATTATTTTTGACAATTATGGATATCCTACCCAGATCCTTGCCGCTTCTATAAGACATACAATCCACCTTATTAAATGTGCCGAAATAGGGGCTGATGTTGCAACTTGCCCACTAAGCGTTATTACGAGCTTATTAAAACATCCTCTTACAGATTCAGGACTTGCAAAATTCCTTGCGGACCATAAAAGTGTGAATATTTAACAGAAATGTACATCATCAAAGTCAAAGGCAAGGCTAAGATCCCGGACTATATTCAGCTTCGGGATGATGATTTTGTACTTATTGCCTACTTTCGTGCCGACCGTCCTTTGAAAAACATGGATAGGTACGGTCTTGAAGGAAAAGAAGAAGTGTTGCGAACAGTGATAGATCACCTTGAATTTGGCAAACTCCAGTTGCTAAATATTTCTTAATAAATCGTTTATTGCATAGATCTACCTTCCAATACAATATGGAATTTTCTTCTGCTCCTGTTTTAGATTATCAGAACGTTTCTGTTTATTATGATGATACATTGATTCTAAATAATATCAATGTAGCCATTAACAAAGGGGAATTTGTGTACCTGGTTGGAAGGACCGGAAGTGGAAAATCGTCGCTACTAAAAAGCATCTATGCTGATGTAAAGATCAAACAAGGGAAAGCATCTGTAGCTGGCTTTGATCTTTTAAAAGTGCGGTCCAGAAAAATAGCTTATTTAAGGAGAAAAATTGGCATTGTTTTTCAAGACTTTCAACTTTTATCTGACAGGAATATATTTGAAAACCTTGCGTTTGTACTTAAGGCTACTGGATGGGGCAATAAAAACAAGATCAGGGCAAGGGTACATGACGTTTTGCTTCGTGTTGGATTAAGTTCCGTTCATGACAAATACCCATTGCAATTATCAGGAGGGGAACAGCAAAGAGTAGTAATAGCCCGTGCGTTATTAAATGAGCCTCAGCTCCTGATTGCAGATGAACCTACCGGAAACCTGGACACAGAAGTAGCAGAAGGTATTATGAGGTTATTTTTAGAAATTAACAAAAGCGGTACTTCAATTTTAATGGCAACCCACAATGTAGGATTCCTTCAACAGTTCCCGGCTAGGGTTTTAGTTTGCAAGGATGGGAGTATTACGGAATCTATCAGACAAGAATCTTGACAAGAATAAGTAAATAAAAAGGCCCGCAAAATTGCAGGCCTTTCGTTCCTATTTTTAATTTATTAAAGCTTCCGTTTCGTTTCTTTTTGCTCGAAACATTCTATTGTATCTTTTTCCTCGATGTCATGGAAGTCTTTGAGGCTGATACCACATTCGAAACCAAATTTCACATCTCCAACATCATCTTTGAAACGTTTCAGGGCATCAATTTTACCCGTATACATTACAATTCCATCTCTTACTAATCGAACAGGAAGGTTACGTTTGATATTACCATCCAGTACCATACAACCTGCAACGGTTCCTTTATTGCTGATTTTGAATACTTCTCTTACTTCTGCAACACCAGTTACAATCTCTTCAATTGTTGGTGCTAACATCCCTTCCATTGCATCCTTCACCTCGTTTATCGCATCGTAGATGATAGAATAATATCTGATTTCAATTTGTTCCTGTTCGGCAACTTTTTTCGCATTACCTGATGGCCTTACCTGGAAACCTAAGATAATCGCATCAGAAGCAGAAGCCAGAAGGACATCTGACTCAGAAATCTGGCCAACTCCTTTATGAATGATTGAAACCTGAATTTCAGGAGTAGAAAGTTTTAACAATGAATCTGAAAGTGCTTCAACAGAACCATCAAAGTCAGCTTTAACAATGATATTTAACTGTTTAAAGTTACCAATGGCAAGTCGTCTTCCAATCTCATCAAGGGTAATGTGCTTACGTGTTCTGATAGCCTGCTCACGCAATATCATGCCTCGTTTTGTTGCAATATCACGGGCTTCTTTATCAGATTCCATAATATTAAACTTATCACCTGCCTGAGGTGCACCATCCAAACCTAGAACCAATGCAGGAGTAGAAGGACCAGCAGTGAGTAGTTTCTTCCCAGTATGATCAAACATGGCTTTTACTTTACCATAATGTTGACCGGCAAGCATCACATCTCCAATATTCAATGTTCCTGACTGAACAAGAACAGTTGTTACGAATCCACGTCCTTTGTCAAGTGATGCTTCAATGATAGTACCTATTGCATTTTTATCTGAATTGGCTTTTAATTCCAAAATGTCAGCTTCCAGAAGTACTTTTTCCAGTAAGCTTTCTATTCCAATACCGGTTTTAGCAGAAATATGCTCGCACTGGTACTTACCACCCCAATCTTCAACAAGAATATTTAATTGAGACAGTTCTTCTTTTATTTTGTCCGGATTTGCTGCCGGTTTGTCTATTTTATTTAAGGCAATGATGATCGGTACCCCAGCCAACTGAGCATGGTTTATTGCTTCCTTAGTTTGAGGCATTACATTGTCGTCGGCTGCAACAACTATAATTACAATATCTGTCACTTTCGCTCCACGGGCACGCATCGCAGTAAAAGCTTCGTGACCAGGAGTATCGAGGAAGGTAATTTTTCTTCCTGTTGAAG
>JANYCH010000218.1 GCA_025360395.1 Cytophagales bacterium
TTTGATTTCAGTTTTATGGGATCTTCATAGTGATAAATCGGTTCTGGCATCTTTCTGGTTTTATAATTCCCCTGATCCCATTTTCTGTTTTTATTTTCGTCTACTACAACCCTGATTTTATATTCTCCGTCATTTAAATACTCAAATAGAAAATCCTTTTTGTATTCTGATTGTCGTAGTATTTTATTGTCTTTTGATAATAATTGTACCAAAATATTTTGCTTATCTGTTTGTACTCTTCCTCCTATTGATCCAAATTTTTCTGGATCCTTCTTAGTATATATTATCTTTAGTGTATCTTTTATATAACCACTGATAGGTACAAATGCTTTTGGGTAAATGATAATTAATACGGTATCATTCCATTTTTTCTTATTATGTATTGAAATGCTACTTTTTCTGGGTTGCTCCGTTATAATATAATTATCCTTTAATACAGATGTTGACCAACTTTCCTTACCATTTTTAATAGAGATTATTGGACTGAAAGAAACATAAGGTTTAGATAAAAAAATCTCTATGCTATCCATTGGTTCTATTTGTGAATTGTTGGAAGGATAGCTATTTATAAAACATTTAGAAGTATCAACATAATTTAAAACTAAACCCAGAGTATCAGTTCCGGTATTACCTTTTGTATCTAAGGATTTCAATATTAATTTGGTCGAGTCACTAGATGCTTGATCAGTAAATAGTATTACAGATTTTTCCTTTAAATAAGGTTTTATTTTTCTTTCGCTATTTGAAAACAAAACTGAGAGATCCATTAGTGGCTTATTGTATTCAAGTGTGGCCAAGCTTTTCTTTCTGTTTTCTTTGTATGTGATTTTTGGTTTCTCAAAATCTTCCAAAAAGATGCTTATATTAGTTATTGATATTGAAGATGTTAAATTTATCTTGTCTTCTAAATATCCTATAGTTTCTTTATTTTTATCGTATTTGGAATTTTGATTTTCGTCTTTGAAACTGTAGAGATAATATTGTCCAGGTTTTATATTTTGAATTGAGAAAGTAGAAGAGGAGTCTGTTTTAGTTGAATATAATGGTACCTGCGTTTCGATATTGAAAGTATCTGTTGGTTCATATAAGGCAACTGTAATATTTTTATTCTTTTTATTATCCTCGCCCGATATTACCTTACCTTCCACAGCAAGAGAATCCAGGTAATTGCCTGTAGAGAACACAAGACTTGTACTGTCGGCTCTTGTACCTTCTGAAAGGTCTTTTATTCCCCCTCTTAGGTTAATATTATAAGTGGTATTTGGCTTAAAGGCATTTGAATCGAACTTAAGTGTGAGGATATTTTTAACAACCTTAATGTCAAAATCTTTTATATGGGGAGTGATGATTATCTGTTCTTTCAGTTTGTCTTCCTGAACCCATTCAGTGAAATAGTATTTAACAGTTTTCCCTTTGAAATTAATAGTACCATTTTTTGGAATGGTCTTTTGTACACGTGGTTTAATGGTATCTTTCTCGCCACCTTTGGGAGGTGCAATGCTGGCACATGATTGAAGAAAATAAGAAAAGACAGTAACCAACAGGAATTCCAAGTACTTTTTCACCAGCATTATAGTTTGTGTAAAAATACTCGAATTCCGATATTGGAAATACTTTTATTGTTATCTGCCCAAATAAACCATTAGGATGGAAATATCTGCTGGGGATACTCCACTAATTCTGGATGCTTGTCCAAGTGTAAAAGGTTTAATCTTCTTCAGTTTTTCTTTTCCTTCTGCTGATAAGGAAACAATAGTATCGTAGTTGAGCTTTTCATTCAACTGGTAGTTTTCAAGCAAATGTATTTTGGAAGCCAGTTGCTCTTCCTTTTCAATATAACTTTGGTATTTGATCTGGATTTCAGATTGTTCCAATGCCTCCCGATTATATCTTTTAAATGTTTCCTGAAGTTGAGGACTAATTTGTGTCAAATCAGACAAACTTATATCTGGTCTTTTTAAAAGTGTTTCCAGGCTACATTTTTCTTTAATTGCAGCAGATCCTTTACTTGTCAAAAAATCGTTTATCAAATCCGGGCTTACTTTCTCGGTTTTTAAAGTTTGCCTCAGGGCGGAAACTTCTGATTCCTTTCTGGCGACATTTAATAACCTGTCTTCTTTAGCTAGTCCTAATTCAAAACCTTTCCTGGTTAATCTTAGGTCTGCATTGTCTTGTCTTAGCAATATCCTGTATTCAGCTCTGGAGGTGAACATCCTATAAGGTTCATCTGTACCCTTGTTTATAAGGTCGTCGATCAACACACCTATGTAGCCTTCGGAACGCTTCATAATATAAGGAGCTCTTTCAAAAGCTGTATTTGCAGCGTTTATCCCTGCTATTAGTCCTTGTCCGGCTGCTTCTTCATATCCAGTAGTGCCATTTATTTGACCAGCAAAGTATAAGCCGTTGACCAGTTTGGTTTCCAGGGAAGGCTTTAATTGTGTTGGAGGGAAGTAGTCGTACTCAATAGCATAAGCCGGACGGAACATTCTCATATTTTCCAGCCCTTTTATCGCAGTTAATGCTTTATACTGAACATCTTCTGGCAATGAAGAGGAAAATCCATTTATGTAAACTTCTACTGTTTTCCACCCTTCTGGTTCTAAGAACAATTGATGACGGTCTTTATCAGCAAACCTGTTAATCTTATCTTCAATCGATGGGCAATATCTAGGACCTAAGCCTTTAATTCTTCCCTGGAACATAGGAGATTTGTCAAAGCCGGTTTTTAAAATTTCATGAACCTTGTCGTTTGTATATGTTACAAAGCAACTCATCTGTGTTTTTAACGGAGATGTTTCTGTTGAATAAGAGAACTTACCTGGTTCTTCATCGCCTTTCTGTTCTTCCGTTAAAGCATAATTAATACTCCTCCCATCAATTCTTGGCGGAGTTCCTGTTTTCATTCTCCCTGCTTCAAATCCTATTTCAACCAGTTGCTCCGTAATTCCATAAGCTGCTTTTTCAGCTGTTCTTCCACCTGCAAAGTTTTTCTCGCCAATATGGATTAATCCATTTAAGAAAGTTCCATTGGTCAAAACGACCGTTTTCGATCTTATTTCTATTCCCATTGAGGTCATTACTCCTCTTGCATAACCATCTTCAATTATTAGCTTGGTTACACTTTCTTGCCAAAAATCTATTGTGGGTATTCTTTCTAGGGCCAAACGCCATTCTTCAGCAAACAACATTCTGTCATTTTGTGTTCTGGGACTCCACATTGCAGGACCTTTAGATCTGTTGAGCATCCTAAACTGGATCATAGATTTATCAGACACTAATCCTGATTGCCCGCCCAAGGAATCTATTTCCCTTACAATCTGACCTTTGGCCACGCCTCCCATCGCAGGGTTGCAAGACATTTGTCCGATTGTCATCATGTTCATGGTTACAAGCATTACACTCGCTCCCATGTTTCCTGCAGCTGCAGCAGCTTCACAACCTGCATGCCCAGCACCTACTACAATAACATCGTATTCCTTAAACATATAATTGTTCCACGTGAAACAGTACAAAGTTAACCTTCCTTTTGGATTACAGTAAATGTGTTGTTAAGGTTCCACGTGGAACAATTTTTTTAATAGGTTTGCTTTCTATAAACATGCAAGACATAGAACCATTTTACAATTGGGAGAAATATTATGCATCCGAGGAAGATCCATTGTCTCCATTTCTTGGTTTGACTTATGATCTTACCAAATATAGTACTGTAATCTACGACCATTATATTCACCCAAAATGGGATTTTATTGGTTCTGAAACGTTATATGTAAAAGTACTTTACACAAACTATACCTTACATTATACAATAATAGAATTGTTTGGTGAATGGAATGATGCACTTCATAACGACATTGTGCATTTCAAAAGAAATGTGATTGACCCCATGATTAAAAATGGAATTAACCAGTTTATTTTAATAGGAGAAAATGTTTTGAATTTTCATGGCTCTGATGATTGTTACTACGAGGAATGGTTTGAAGATGTAGAGCAAGGATGGATAGCTGCTATCAACTTTCAATACTTTGTAGAAGATCAGTGGAAGAAATTCAAAATTGACAATTATATAAACTATGGTGGAACATTGAATATTGAGGAATGGCGCACCATGACCCCATTAAAAGTTTATGAAACCGTTAAGGGATATATTATGCGGAGAATTGGCTAGAACTTTTCGTTCGTATAGATTAAAATGTCTTTATCCAATCTAAACCACGCTCCACTAATTACATCCACCAAAATAAGTGGCGATAGATAAAAGGTTTGTACAAATAGCAGATCACCTACCATATACCAAGGTTTGAATTTTCTGTTTATGTAAAACATCTTCTGATTGGAAGAGTCCTTCACCATCACTACCTGGTAATTCCTATTTGAACGAAGTTTAGTATAAAACGGTGTGTTACTTACGTACTTTCCGTTAATATAAACACTTGCATTTCCTGACTCAGAAATAAAAGAGACCTTATCTTTGGTTCCTTTTAAAATAGTTGCACAAGAACTGCTTATAATTAAAAGGAAAAATATTAAAATTGTCTTCATAAGAACTACAATGATTACTACTTGCAAGTTTACCGGTTTTAAAACATATTTGATAACCCTGTTTGTTGGGTTTAGTTTATTTACCAAGGCGCAAGGTACAATGCCTTATGTGCCTTATGTTGGAGAAACTCCACCATCAAAAGCCGGAGGTCAACAGACTTACACAGATGATACTTTGGTGATTCTGAGAAATACGATCAGTTTTCATCCTTTATTATTGGTAGATGGTACAGTAGCCCTAGGTTATGAAAGAACTTTTCCTTCTAAAAGACATTCAGCCAGGATAATACTAGGTTATTCTAACCTAAGACAGGTTTCCTATTACGAAGACCGCGTTAAGAACTTTAACCAGGTTTATGGAGAATTAGATTTTAAATTCTTTCTAAGCAGAAAAAAGAGGGCTGCCCCTACTGGTTTGTATGCTTCTCCATTTGTTCAATACAGGTCAGCGAATTTCGGGTATCAATTGTATGATTCTTTGGGTATAACAAAATTTACTCAGGATGGTTTTCATGCTGAATCTTTTGCTGGAGGTGTAATGCTTGGTTATTTGGGCATCATTTTGGAAATGATCACCTTAGAAGCATATGTTGGTGTAGGGCAACAAGCTGTGATTGGTGATTATCATTTCACTTACAAAACTGTGGAATACATCCCCTTAAACACAGGATACTTTTGGAACGAAGGTCCTTTGTTTAAACTAGGCGTAAGTTTGGGGGTTAATTTTTAACCATATTAGCCAAACATTCTATCCATTCTGGGTCTGAATTTAAGCTTTCAACCAGTTGCCAGTGTTTTCCGCCTTCTTTTTCAAACAGTTCTTTGTATTCTTCCCCGATTTCGATTGTTGTTTCAAGGCAATCAGCAACAAACGAGGGACTGAAGCACAAAATACTCTGTTTTCCTTTTTTTACCAGTTCTTTAATAATGTTATCAGTGTAAGGTTTAATCCAGGGAGTTTTTCCTAAACGGGATTGGAATGAAACGGTATAGTCATCTTCTTTAAGATTAAGTCCTTTTGCCAATAGCCTTGAAGTATTGAAGCATTGGGCCCTGTAACAGAACCTATTATACTGATTATAGGAATTGCAGCAGTTTCCAAGTTTGCAATAATTATTGCAGGATCCTTTTAAAATCTGACGCTCGGGCAAGCCATGATAACTGAACAAATAATGATCGTATTTTCTTTCAGCTATGTGCTTTTTGCCTAGCCTGGCAAAAATGTTCACCATTTGTTCATTGCCTGAATAGTCGCTTATAAACCTGAGTTCAGGAATTATTTCCCACTTTTTGATAATGCGCATTACTTCTTCGTGGCTGGAACCAGTACTCGCTGATGCATATTGAGGATAAAGAGGTATGATAATAATTTTCTCCAAACCAACATTTTCCAATTGTTTTAAAGCAACTCCTATGCTCGGATTTTGGTACCTCATCCCCAAAACTACCTGATAATCAGACCCTAAGCTTTCTTGTAGAAGCTTTTCGACTTGGATACTTGTTGTTTTCAAAGGCGAACCTTCCTTTGTCCATAGCTCTTTATAAACTTTTGCTGATTTCGGAGCCCTAAATGGTGCTATAATAAGGTTAATCAAGAAAAAGCGGTTAACAACAGGTATGTCAATAACCCTTCTGTCCATCAGAAATTCCCTTAAATACTTTCTAACGTCAGATGTTTCCGGACTATCTGGTGTTCCTAGATTTAATAATAATACTCCGTATTTCGCTTTGCCCATAATTCAATAAAACAGTCCAAAATTAAAATATTATGGCCATCAAATAGATAACATTCGGAAAGTTAAAAATGTTGGCACTCTAATTTTGCATATCTTCGCAACATCCTTTTTTTATGAGCTCGAATAAAAACAATTATGTAGTTATTATGGCTGGCGGCATTGGTAGCCGTTTTTGGCCTTTCAGCAGGAACAACCATCCTAAACAATTTCATGATATCCTGGGTACAGGAAAAACGATGATGCAGCAAACAGCTGAACGTTTTGGAAATATTTGTCCCACGGAAAATATATTTATTGTAACTAATAAAATTTACAAGGATAAAGTAAAGGAACAACTTCCTTACCTATCTGATAATCAGATACTTCTGGAACCTATTGCCAGAAATACGGCTCCTTGCGTAGCATATGCAGCATACAAGATATATCATCAGAATCCTGATGCCAATATTATAGTGGCACCATCGGACCATGTAATACTAAAGGAAAGAGAATTTGAGAATTACATTGAAGAGGCTCTTTCACAGACGGCACAAAATGATATTATTGTAACGCTTGGAATTAAGCCACACAGACCGGATACCGGCTATGGTTACATCCAGTTTCTTGAAAACAAGAGTTTTGGTGAATTGCATAAGGTTAAAACCTTTACCGAAAAACCTAATCTTGAAGTGGCCAAGCAATTTGTTGAAAGCGGTGAATTCGTCTGGAATGCCGGAATTTTTCTTTTCAACGCTAAGACAATCTTAAAGGCATTTGAAGAGAATATGCCGGAAACTGCCGAATTATTCAAACAAGGTAATGCATCTTATTTCACTAATGAAGAGAGCAAGTTTATAGATTCTGCTTATTCTCAATGTAAAAGCATTTCCATAGACTATGGCATAATGGAAAAGGCTACTAACGTTAACGTGTTGTTGTGTGAATTTGGCTGGAGCGATTTAGGTACCTGGAAATCGCTTTACGAAATCTCTAAAAAAGATGGAAATGAGAATGCATTAAGTGGTAAACATCTTTTGTATGATACCCAAAATTGCATTGTAAGGACTTCCCCAAACAAAGTGGTTGTAGTAGAAGGACTTGATAATTATATAGTTGCAGAATTCGAGAATGTATTTATGATCTGTAAAAAGGATAGTGAACAAAAAGTGAAACAATTCCTTAATGATGCCAAAGAAAGATTTGGAGAGGATTTTGTATGAGTTTTTGGAGTAAAATAGTAGAAGCAGATCAAAATTTATTTTTCTTTCTAAATTCCAGGCATTTTGACTGGCTTGACCAGTTTATGTTTTGGTTTAGTTCAGATTGGTTTTGGCTGCCTTTATATGCGTTTTTTATTTATCTGCTGATAAAAAGGTATCAAAGGAAATCGTGGCTCCCAATAGCATTTATTTTTGCAGGGGTCATAATGAGCGATCAGATTTCAGGAGTTATAAAAAAGTCTGTTCAAAGACCCCGTCCTACACATGATCAGACATTGCTCAGAGAGATTCATACAGTAAATAGTTATGAAGGAGGCCAATATGGATTTGTCTCTTCCCATGCAGCCAACACATTCTGTATTGCCACAATGTTAATCTCATTTTTATACTTTCGAACTTTTGCAAGTGCTTTGATAATCCTGTGGGCCTTATTAGTATCCTACAGTAGAATATATTTAGGTGTGCATTTTCCAGCCGATATATTAGGTGGGGCATTGTTGGGTATAATTGTGGCTATATCACTCATTATTATTAAGAAAAGAGTGGAAAAGCGGCTAATTTACAGGGCCTGATTTTCATTATTTTAATTTTTTGATTAGAATTACAAAAGTTCTTTATTTTAGAATAAAGAATTTTAATACCACTTATGTCATTAACAATTACAGCATTATGAAAAACCTGTTACTTTTTACTTTTTTCATTGTTTGCCCATTTTTGCTCCAAGCCCAGGACGATATGAAACTTGTAAAGGACGGGATCATCATGCGTGAAGGCAAAGTTTATAAAATTGATAGGGATGGTACAACTACTCTGGTTGTGACTGAGTCAGATTTAGGAAACGGCACCCATGTTTCAAGGAGCGGTGATATATCCTGGCCAGGAGGAGTTAAAACCAAACTTAAAGAGGGTGAAATAATATTGAAAAGCGGAGGATTAGGAATTTTGCAGTCTCGTGTAAAGCAACTTAACGGATACATTTTTAAGGATGGAAAAATGTGCGAAATAAGCCCGACTACATTAAGAGCTTTGGAAACCGAAAGGACTGTGGCAGATAGTAATAGAATCAGGCCAGATGGTAAGTATTTTATCGGGAAAGGAGATAGATTCATTCAAATACGTGAAAATGAAGTTGTTACCTTAGCTGGTGAAGTATTGATGATTACTGAAGAGAATGCTTTTGAATCTTATGTGATCAAAAGGGATGCAATAGTAATTAAGTCAGTAAACAGCAAAATGGGAATTGTAGATGCAGACTACCTTTTTCCAAATGGTACCAAAGTAAATTCTCAGGGTGTTGTGACTACTAAAGAAGGACTATCGTTCTCTTTGCATAATGGTGAAAAGTTGAACTCAAAAGGTGAGTTATTTCTGCAAAACGACGGCTTATTCAGTAATGGACTTGTTAAAAAGGAAGGTTTGGTTTATTTAGTAAAGGACGGTAAGGTATCTGCATTGAAGGATGATTATGTACAAGATACCACAAGGGTGAGCACAAAAGGGATAATTACATATTCAGATAAACCAGAAAAATTTGTAATGAAGGAAGGCGATGTGGTTTCGCTGGATGGTAAATTGATGGTGGCAAGTTCAGGATGTGTTGATAAATCGAAAAAAGAACGTTTTATAATAGACCACATTGCTTTTAAAGAAGGTAAACTTTTTATTATAAAAGATGCTGAATCTTCACTTTTAACGAAGGAAAT
>JANYCH010000274.1 GCA_025360395.1 Cytophagales bacterium
TGTAAACCCTCCCGTTCATGCATGGGCAGCCTTGAGAGTATTTCATATAGACAGGAGAGACCGGGGCGACGACGGTGACCTTGAATTCCTTGAAAGGATTTTACACAAGCTACTTTTGAATTTTACCTGGTGGATAAATCAGAAAGACTCAGGAGGAAACAATATTTTTGAAGGTGGATTTCTTGGCCTTGATAATATCGGGGTTTTTGACCGGAGCAAACCATTGCCAACAGGTGGTTTTCTGGAACAAGCCGATGGTACTGCATGGATGGCTATGTATTCTCTTAATATGCTCAGGATCAGCCTGGACCTGGCAGTACATTTGCCAGTTTATGAAGACATGGCCATAAAATTCCTTGAACACTTTTTAAGGATTTCTGCCGCCTTAAATAATATTGGAGAGGACAGTATTGAAATGTGGGACGAAGAAGATGGTTTCTTTTACGATGTTTTGAACAGGACCAAAGAAGATGCCTTTCGTTTGAAAATAAGATCCATGGTGGGTATTATTCCCATTTTTGCGGTAGAAACCATCAAAGAAATAGTTTTCCAAAAGCTTCCGAAGTTTAGCCAGCGATTGGATTATGTGTTAAGTCAAAAACCTGATTTATGCTGGCATGTTTCAAGGTTTCAGGAGCCGGGAGCAGGCGGCAGGCGCTTGCTTTCAATGCTGAGGGGCTTCAGGATGAAAAAAATCCTTCAAAAGGTTTTGGACGAAGAAGAATTCTTATCTGATTATGGTATCAGGGCTTTGTCTAAATACCATTTAAAAAATCCATACTATTTCAAAACCCCCGATACAGTACTAAGTGTTACCTACAATCCTGGAGAGTCAGATTCTGAACTCTTTGGTGGAAACAGTAATTGGCGTGGACCTATTTGGTTTCCATTAAACTATCTGTTAATAGAATCTCTGCTGAAATTCCATCTTTATTATGGCGACGAATTTAAATTGGAATACCCAACCGGGTCAGGAAATTATTTAACGATCAAAGAGGTGGCCTATGAAATTGGCAAAAGGCTGATCAGCATTTTTACAAAGGACGAAAAAGGCCTTAGGCCAGTTTATCAAAACCATCCCTTACTTCATTCAAATCCGGATTTTTCAGAACATATTCTATTTCACGAATATTTTCATGGCGACACAGGAGGCGGCTTAGGCGCGCCCCATCAAAGCGGATGGACCTCTTTAGTTGCCGACATGATCCACAAACTTTACTCCTGATTGATATTTACTTTTGGGTGTGGTATATTTGATAAAAATTCTTGAAGATGTTAAAACTTAAATTTTTACTTTTTTCGTTTTTTATTGTTTCCCAGGTTGCCTATGCCCAAAGTTCAATGGGTATAAATACAATTAATCCTAATAGCAAGGCAGCTTTAGACGTACAGGCCAAAGGAAGGCAGGGAATACTTATCCCCAGACATAAAGTAACAATAGCATCAGATACTTCCGCTTTTTTAGCAGGTTTATATGATAAGGGCCTTACGTTTTACGATTCTGTAAATACCAGGTTCTGGTATTGGACAGGTACTTATTGGAATTCATATGGTGGAAATAATGTTTTAAATACACCCGATTGGACTAAAACAGGCAACACTCTGATGCCAACAGATAAAACTTTGTTGGTAGGGGTTGGGGACTCCCCTCCAATCCATGGCTTCGATGTCAATTTCTCAAATAACACTATAGCAAATGCTACAATGGGTATAATTGGTGGAAATACTGGAACAGCTTCTCTATATTTTGGCAGTAAAACCAACCCTGAAAGTGGTGCTTTACACTATAATAATATAGCTAATACCTTAAGTTTTTCTACTTCCAGCATTCCTAACAGAGTGATAATAAATAATCAGGGGAAAGTTGGAATAGGGATTAATTCTTCTTTTGCCAATCTTCAGATCCACGATCCAAATAATAATTCAGAAATACAACTCACAGTTCCTTCGCTCGGCTCTTCTTCTACTGACGGATTAAGAATGGGTTTAAATTCATCAGGAGTTTATTTTGTTACATACGAAGCCCTGCCATTGCTTTTTGGGACTAGTGCAGCAACAAGGATGGCAATTACCGCTACAGGAAATGTTGGGATCGGAACAGTTTCACCTACTGCCAGACTTCATGTAAGTACCGGCGGCAGCTTACTCGGCCGACAGGCAGCAGCGGAC
>JANYCH010000276.1 GCA_025360395.1 Cytophagales bacterium
GGTAAACCATTTTATGGAAATGAATTCCCGGCTTTTATAGATAAGTTTGGAAAAGGGGATTTAGAACAGGCTTATTTCAATTTTGTTGCCACACCTTTAAAAAAAGCCAACGGGGATGTGGATGGAATTATGATACATGCAGTTGATGTTACTCAACAAGTTACTGCAGTAAGGGAAGCCCAGGAAAATGCTTCTAAAGTTAAAATGATTTTGGAATCAATTCCTCCAATGGCCTGGACTTCTTTGCCTGACGGGCATTTAAACTATTTCTCCCAAAGATGGTATGATTACACTGGACTTTCCCAAACCCAGAACATGGATAACGAATGGGAAACCGTTATCCACCCGGGTGACCGCCAAAAAGCATGGGACTTATGGAATAACGCAAGGATGACCGGCGAGCCACTGGAAACTGAGCACCGGTTCCTAAAGGCCTCAACAAACGAATACAGGTGGCATCTGGTAAAAGGAGTGCCTTTGATAAATGAAGATGGTGTTATAAAACTTTGGGTAGGCACTTGCACCGATATTCATGATATTAAGAATTTTTCCAAGGCATTAGAGAACAATGAAAAACAACTTCGGTTGATAACTAACAACTTACCAGCATATGTATCTTATGTTGATAGTAAGGAAAAATTTGTATTTGCAAACAGGTATTATCATAACCTGAAAATTAATGCAGATGGTGTTGAAGGCAAATATTTAGGTGAAGTTTTTGGTGATAGTTACTACAATGTTAAACCATATATCGAAAAGGTTTTGAAAGGTGATGAGGTGACCTTTTTATCTGTTATGCCTTTAAAAGACAATTCTAAAAGAAATCTTGAAGTAAAATATGTCCCGGATTTTGATTCAGACGGAAAAGTAAAAGGTTTTGTTGTATTGGGAGTTGATTTAACAGAAAGGCTGGAGATTGAATCCAACCTTGAACAAAAGAATTCTGACCTTGAAAAAATCAATGCAGATCTTGACAATTTCATCTATACAGCCTCTCACGATCTTAAAGCACCTGTTTCAAATATTGAAGGCCTGATCATAACCCTTTGTGATACTTTACAGGAAAAATCTCTTGATGATGATGAAATTACCAATATCATAGACATGGTAAATACTTCAATTAAACGATTCCAAACCACGATAAACGAATTAACAGAAATAGGAAAAACACAGAAAAACCTGAATGAAAACCTTGAATTAATAAATATCAAAGACATTTTTCATGAAGTTTGCTTGGCGATAGACAAACAGATAAAGGATTCAGAGGCCGTTATCTTAACTGATTTTAATTGTGAAAGCATTAACTTTTCGAAGGCCAACATAAAAAGTATATTCAGCAACCTTGTTACGAATAGTATCAAATACAAATCACCATTAAGAAAGCCTATTATAAGTGCAAAATGTTTCGATAAAAAAGATTACTACATTATTGAGATAAGGGACAATGGTTTAGGTTTAAAAAAAGAACATCAAAGCAAGATTTTTGGGATGTTTAAAAGGTTTCATGATCATGTGGAAGGTTCCGGAGTTGGGCTTTATTTGGTAAAAAGGATAGTCGACAATGCTAATGGAACCATTGAGGTAGAAAGTAAAGAAGGTGAAGGAACCACTTTTAAGATTACCTTACCTAAAACCCAGCTGTAAATTGATGCAATAAAGTATTAACACTGCATACAATTTAAAATCTAACTAATGAAGAAAAACACAATTGCTGCTATCATTTTTTATGTGCCTATTCCTTAAATGCACAAACCGGATTACAGATAATTTGGTCAATTATCTGTAAAAGGAAACTACATCTTCGGTCAAAAAGGCGACACTGTTCAATTGGGGGGAATATCCTTATTCTGGAGCCAATGGATGGGACAATACTATAAACAGGAAGCATTAAAATGGCTTCAGGATGATTGAAAATGCACCATAATCCATGTCGCGAGACCTTGAAGAATCCAAATTATGGTTCAGTTTCTTGATAAATATAAAATAAGATGGTGTAACTGGTCTGTAGCTGATAAAGAAGAAGCAGCTTCTATTTTAACCCCCAGGAGCAAGTAGTGAAGGTGGCTGGAAAAGTTCCCAACTTACTGAATCAGGAAAATTTATTAAGAAAGAAATGGTAGCAAAAAATACAATAGAATTAAATAAAAAGTAATTGAAAAAAGCGATCATTAGGAAGATAACCTAATGATCGCCAATTAATTATTTGATTGAAAGCAACTCCACCTCAAAAATCAAAGTTGTTCCAGGTCCGATATCTGCTCCTGCACCTCTTTCACCATAAGCAAGCTCAGAAGGAATAAACAATTTCCATTTAGATCCTACAGGCATTAACTGCAATGCTTCTGTCCAACCTGATATTACACCATTAACAGGAAAACTTGCCGGCTGACCTCTTTTAACAGAGCTGTCAAAAACTTTCCCGTTTATAAGCGTTCCATGATAATGTGTTGTAACCTCGTCAGTTAATTTTGGCTTTGGACCTGAACCTTCTTTCATAACCTGGTATTGCAAGCCACTTGGGGTAGTAATGATGCCAGCATTTTTCTGGTTTTCAGCTAAGAAAGCTTTACCTTCAGCACGGTTTTCTTCACCCGCCTGAGATTTTTGTGAACCTTGTTTCTCCTGCATCTTCTGCTGAAACATTCTCATAGTAT
>JANYCH010000344.1 GCA_025360395.1 Cytophagales bacterium
AGACAGTACACTAAGCTTTGCGGGTGCGCTAAACGGCAATGCTTACCTGGCCAGGATAGACCTTAAAAAGTTTGTAGTTACCGGTATCAAAGAAGAACCACTGGCGCAAACCAGTTTTATCCTTTCCCCTAACCCGAGCAACGGCGGTCTAAAGATCCAAAGCCCGCAAACGGGCAACCTGGAAATATATGATACCAAAGGGCTGCTAATTAAAAAAGTTAAAACTGAAAGCTTAGAGCCGCAGGTAGATATTTCAGAGCTTAAAGCCGGGGCTTATTTGTACCGGTTTATGATGGTGGATGGTGTGAAGTATGGGAAGATTGTGAAGGAGTGATTATTTTTCCCTACACATCCTGTGTTCTCGAAAGAATTTAAAGAGGCCTACAAGCTTTAATCAACTCATAGACTTACCTATAAAACAAAGGTTCCAAACGCAACGTTATGAAAAAGATAGTTCTGTTATTACTAAACCTCTTGTGTTGTTTTTTATGTCCTGCTCAATGGATGCAAATGGGCGAACATTTAATTGGATCAGGGGCTACAGGTATTAATGTAGGACAGGGAGATGCAGTAAGTCTTTCTGCTGATGGAAAAACCTTAGCTGTAAGTGCATCTAATGATAATAATAGAATTGGGGCAACATGGGTATATAATTTGTCAGGAAATGGCTGGGTGCAAAAGGGAAACAAAATAACAGGTTCAGGGTATTCAACTAGTACCCCACTTCAAGGATACTCTATTTCGCTTTCTGCCGATGGAAAAACCTTGGCCACGGGTGCATTTGCTGACAATAATGGTATTGGAGCAACCTGGGTATATTCCTTATCAGATACTGGATGGGTGCAAATGGGAAATAAACTTGTCGGTTCAGGATTAATAGGTAGGGCAGGTTTTGGTGCTTCTGTTAGTTTATCAGCTGATGGGAAAATTTTGGCCATTGGAGGTTCTGAAGATAATGGTGGAAGAGGAGCAACATGGGTATACGCATTGTCAAATGGGGGCTGGATGCAAATGGGAAATAAATTGGTGGGTGGAGGCGCAATTGGGGATTTTGGATCCAGTCAAGGTTCTACTGTTAGTCTTTCTGCTGATGGCAAGACCTTAGCTGTAGGAGGGCCATGGGATGATAATAATTTTGACCGTCCGAATTTAGGTAATATAGGGGCTACCTGGATATTTACCTTATCAGATACTGGTTGGGTTCAGAAAGATGATAAGCTAGTCGGAAGCGGAGGTATTGGAGATATAGGGCAAGGTTTTGCACTTAGTATATCCGCTGATGGTAAGACACTGGCTGTCGGAGGGTTAAATGATAATCATCGCATGGGGGCTACCTGGGTTTTTAAATTAATAGAAAACAAGTGGATTCAAGTAGGTAAAAAGGTAGTAGGGACAGGGGGGATAGGACATTCTGCACAAGGTTTTTCGGTTAGTCTTTCCGCAGATGGAAAAATTTTAGCTGCTAGTGGAGGAGATGATAATAATCAGGCAGGTGCAACCTGGATTTATTCTATATCAGATACTAATTGGGTTCAAATAGGTAAAAAGCTGGTCGGCGATGGTGGTTTAGCACAACAAGGAGGAACAGGACAAGGTGCTTCGGTTTGTCTTTCTGCCGATGGTAAGACTTTAGCCATAGGAGGGCCTAATGATAATAATAGAGTTGGGGCAACTTGGGTGTATACAACTAACTCTATAATTACTGGATTAATAAATACTTCAGAGGAGAACATACTATTTTCTCCCAACCCAACGCTAGGCTTAATAACAATCCGAAGCTCTCAAACAGGAAACCTGGAAATATATGATACCAAAGGGCTGTTGCTTAAAAAGTTAAAAACAGAAAGCTTAGATCAGCAGGTAGATATTTCAGACCTCAAAGCCGGGGCTTATTTGTACCGGTTTAAGATGATTGATGGGGTGAAATATGGTAAAATTGTGAAGGAGTGATGAGGAATCGGGTTGCAAACCCTTACTATCTGAGTTCGGAGTTGCAAACTCCGAACAGCGGGTTTGTTGCCAGTGCAGGTAAGTCCTGCTTTTTTGCAGGAAATTTTTACTGCTATAAACCATAATCCCAAAGCAGAATTAGAGGTGGATCTTGAGTCCCAACAAATCACCATAGTTTCAAACGGCCATTCTGAACAATTTGAAATTAACCCATATAAGAAAATGTGCCTTATCAACGGATATGATGATATTGATTATATCTTAAGCATGAAGGATAAAGTCGAAGCGTACGAAAAAAGCAAAGAGTTTAATTTTTAACCTGAAAGCACAGTTGTAGAACCGGGCTGTTAAAGTTTTAAAATACTGTTTTTAAAAGGCCCGGATTCTTGGCATACCTTTTTATTATCTGAGTACAAATACTACTCAGATGAAAAAGACAATACTATTAAATATACTAGTGTTGATAGCCATGGTGGCATCTGCACAATCAGGTGAAATACCCTTAAAAGCGCAACCAAAAGAATTGGTTGATACTACCCAATTCATAGTGGGGACTTCTAAAAGCGATAATGCAGTTTTACACTGGAATGATAAAACATTTCAAATGGTAAAAGTAAATGAAAATCTGAAACAGGGAGATCAAAATGAAAGTGCCCAATGCACAACACTTCATTGGAATAATAAGGTAATTAAACTTAAAAAGGACCAATACCTTTCCGCTCCACATAGGGAATATGGAAAGATTGAATACCATAAAGATTCCCACAACTGTCATAGCATAACACACAACAAAAAGCACATTTAATAAAAAAGCCCCAATCGGGGCTTTTTTTAGGAACACTCCAAGCTCTTGTGATTACAGATTCTTATCCTCCTAGTTTCGTCAGACAGTCTGACATGTCTACTCCTTCTCCTAAAACACCCTTAAATAGATCTCCTTTCTTTTTTATCCGGTCTATAATATTAAAAATTGTGAATTGAGAAGGAGATAAACCTGATTTAACTTCTTTCCATTCTAATGGAGCAGAGACTGTAGCACCTTTTTTGGGACGTAAACTATAAGCACTTGCTAGTGTTTGACCTTCTCTATTCTGTAGATAGTCAATATACATTCTTTCTTTTCTTTTATTCAGAGGCCTTTCCAGGGTTGTAAATTCCGGGATCTGATCATGCACCAGGGAGGCGATAATGTGTGCAAAGTTTTTAACCTGTTCATAAGTGTATTTGGCACCCATAGGAACATAAACATGCAATCCCGTTGATCCGGAAGTTTTGCAATAAGAGTTTGCTCCTGCCTTGTCTAAAACAGATTTTGTTACTAATGCGCACTGAATTACCTGCTCAAAGGTATTTGTGTCAGATGGGTCAATGTCTATTACCATCCAATCTGGATTTTCCAGATTAGAGGTTCTTGAATTCCAGGGATTAATTTCTATGCAACCTAAATTGTTCATATACATTAAGGTTGCCCTGTCATTGCAAAGAAGATAATCAATATCCTTATGAACAGATTCTGAATATAACAAAACAGACTTTGACCATTCCGGTGCTTCATGACCTGCATCTTTATGAAAAAATCCATTGTCTTTAATTCCGTTAGGATTGCGTTTTAAAGATTGCGGACGATCTTTTAAGTATGGCAAAATGTATTCTGCAACAGTCTGGTAATATTTTATAACATCACCTTTGGTAACATTATCATCTGGAAAATAGATTTTGGATTGATTTGTGAGCTTAACCTCTTTGCCTTCAACTGAAACGATTGTTTCTTTTGAAGAAGCTGATGTCTTGATCTTTTTAGGTGCTTCGATTGGCTGCTTTACATCTTTCACTTTTTTTGATTTTATGTTTTCAGATTTTTCATCTGATAGATTCTCTGGAGTGATGCCCGCTGTTTCATTATTAAAAATTACTTCTTTTGCCTGTTTATCTACCCGGAGCCCCATAAAAACAGGATGCCTTAGTGACCTTTCTTCCGTCCACTCAGTGAATTTTATGTTGCAGACAAGTTCAGGCTTAATAAATGTTACTTTTTTAACATCTTTTACTTTTTCTGAAAATGGGGACTTTTCAACTTGTAGTTTTATCATCTGGCCATAAAGCTCTTTCAAACTTTTATCATCAAAGCCTGTTCCTACATTTCCGACATATATAAATTTGCCATCAAGGTACATTCCTAAGACAAGGCTGCCAAAATGCATTCTTCCGCCCTGTGGTTCAGTAAATCCCCCAATTACCACTTCCTGCATATTGTGGTTTCGCACCTTTCTCCATTCCGTGGTTCTTTTCCCCGGATAATACCGGCTATCGGCTTTTTTTGCCATCATTCCTTCCAGGCCTTGTTCGGATACCCATTTAAAAAATTCAATGCCTCCATTTGCCACATGTTCACAATAGCGGACAATAGAATCCTGTGGAATTATTTTTTTGAGGATCTCCTTCCGTTCTAACAATGTCAGATTGTAAAGATCTTTGCCCTTAAATTGCAGGATATCAAATACATAATACATTAATGTACTATTTTCAGGCACATCCGGATAGTGTTGCAGTAGTTGAAAATTGGGTTTGGACTCAGGATCAAGCACCACAACCTCTCCATCTAATATGGCATCCAATTTAAGTTCTTCTAATGCTGCTACCACATTTTCATACTTATGCATAAAGGATAAGCCATTTCTTGAATACAGTCTTACCTCTTTTTTATTGCACTCTGCAATTGCCCGATAGCCATCCCATTTTATTTCATAAACCCAATCTGGATCAGAGAAGGCAGTTTCTCCCTGTTTGGCTAACATTGGGGTTATAACATCTGTAAACTTCTTTTCAGACCTTAAGCTTGCCAATGCCGTTCTGAAATTCCTTTTCTTGGGCTCAGGTTTTACTTCTGGTTCTGCTTTGGCTGGTAGAGAGTTCTTCTTAGCCAGCTTCACCTTTTTTCCGGTCCTTCTTTCTACTTCTTCTGAAACCTTTGAATCTGGATCTGTATAGGCTTCAGCCAAATAGGGATCTTCTGTAGCATATTGGTCGTGATGTTTTATGAGGAGCCAGGAATTTTCCAGCCGGCCATTACCTCCACCTTTTAGTTTTACAAGGGCAAATTCGCCTTTGAGTTTGCTGCCATTCATTACAATTTTGACAGATCCGTTTGCCAGGTCTTCAAGCAATTGTTTTTCACCTTTTTTTCTATCGGTTATTTCAATGTGTCGATATGTGCCCTCATCCCATATTTCCACTACACCGGCTCCATAGTTTCCTTCCGGGATGGGACCTTCAAAGGTTCGGTAATCATAGGGATGGTCTTCCACCATCATAGCCAGTCTTTTGTCTTTTGAATTTAAAGAAGGGCCTTTAGGAACTGCCCAGCTTTTTAATACTCCTTCCATTTCTAATCGGAAATCGTAATGGAGATGTGAAGCCTGGTGCCTCTGAATTACAAAAACCAGCTCTTTTTGTGACTTTTTAGTTTCACCGGCTGGTTCAGAAGTTTCATTGAAATTTCTTTTGTCTTTATATTTTATAAGGCTCATGACGCTTTCTTAATATTCAAACTTTCCTGCAATTGCTGTATCAGGTCTTTTTTAGTGCTGTGGGTAACACGCAGCTTAGGAGTTTCTGGTTTTTTACCCTGTGCTTTATCTTTTATAAGTTTCAGGAGATTAACTGAATAATTGTCTTTGTATTTGCTCAGGTCAAATTTCGCAGAAAGCTGTTTTACAAGTTCAACTGCCATTTTTAGTTCGGCTGGTTTCACTAAGTCTTTGCCAACAGGTAAGTTAAGTTCTTCAGATTCACGAATTTCTTCCTGAAAACGTATTTTATTCATTACTAATGCGTTGCCTTCTGTTTTTATCAAAGCTAGGTTTTCTTTGTTTCGCATAATGAAAGTACAAAGCCCAGCCATTTTGGTTTCTTCCAAAGCAGAACGAAGCAAAGCATAAGCTTTTGAACCGGATTTCTGAGGCTCAACATAATAAGGAGTTTCGTAAAACATGGTGTTGACTTCTACCGCATTGACGAATTCAATAATTTCTATGAGGTCGGTTTTTTCAGCGCTGGCCTTTTTAAAATCCTCGCTTTCAAGCACCACCAAAGAGCCTTCGTAATCGAAACCTTTTACTATGTTCTCATTAGATACCTCCTTGCCGGTATTTTCATTAACCCTTTTATATTTGATATGGGCATGGTCATTTTTATCAAGCATGTCAAGATCAAGATTGCTATCCTGAGTGGCGCTGTAAATTTTAACGGGAATGTTTACCAGTCCGAAACTGATTGCCCCTGTCCATAATGCTCTCATATTTTAGTATTGAGTAGTAAGTATTGAGTATTAAGACTGCTACAAACCTTGAGTCTTTGCTTATGCTTTGGTTGTTTTTTTGGTTTTCTTTTCCGTAGAAGACTTCTCTGTTGAAGCCTTCGTTTTTGGAGCTTTGGCCCCTTCTTTTCTAGCTTCCGACAAACCGATGGCAATAGCCTGCTTTTTGCTCGTTACTTTTTTGTCAGACTTTCCAATGGTTAATTCACCTTCTTTCATTTCATGAAGTGCTTCATGCACTTTCTCCTGAGATTTTTTGCTATACTTTGCCATAACCTTAATTATTAATTATAATCAGCTGTTCTCGAGTAATTTCAATAAAACCTGTTCTGGCGGGGCCAAAGCAGATGTAGCAGTTTTTTCTATTTCAATCTTTTCAAGCTCTTTTATGTATTTATCCAGCTTTTGATTCTGATAACCTGAAAGTATCAGTGGATGTACATAATGTTTTTTGCAGACCGTTTTTGTATTCCCTAAGCATAAAGCAACCTTTTCAATGGCTTGAGCCATATTCCTTTTCAATTGAGCTGGTGTTTCCGCGCAACCGAGTTCTTTAAAGGCCAATAAACAATTGACTGTTCCAGCCCAGGTCCGGAAATCCTTGCTGGTAAAATCGCCGCCCGAAATTTTTTTGATATAGTCGTTTACTTCACCTGAATCAATTGCATGTCTTTTTCCATTTTCGTCAAAATATTGGAAAAGCTCTTTGCCAGGGATGTCTTTACATTGCGCCACAATGTTGGCCAACTTCTTGCTCTTCAGGCTAATAGTGTGATAAACTCCTTTTTTTCCTCTAAAAGAAAACCGCATATCACTACCATTAATTTTTATGTGCCTGTCTTTCATAGTTGAAAGGCCATAAGAACCATAAATCTTCTCATAAAGATTGTTCCCTACCCGAATGCTTGTACGCTCCATTACACTAACAACAGCAGCTAGCACTTTTTCTTTAGGAAGTTCAGGCCTGTTCAAATCTGTTTGTAGTTGTTGGCGGATTTTAGGCAGTACCCTGCCAAAATCCCTCAACCTGAAATATTTAGTTTCATCTCGAAGGGCAATCCAAAGTGGGTGGTAACGGTATTGCTTTCTTCCTTTATTATCTAAACCCGTCACCTGAATATGTCCGTTTTCCTGGGGACTGATCCAAACTTTTTCCCAGGCAGGAGGAATTACAAGGTCTTTTATCCTTTTCAGAGTATCCTTGTTATTGATTTTTTTTCCATTTAGGAGAAACTCAAAACTTTTCCCTTTTGAGATTCTTTCAATGCCTGGATCCTTGTCGTTTACATAAATAAGGTCCATTACAGAAGCGCACTCCTCATAATCCCGGGAAAGCCTGGTAAGTTTCCTTTTTGGAATTTCAACACTCTTATCTCCAGCTCTGATTACCATAATTTATCTTTTAGCCATTAATAATCTCTCCACCATTAGGATGTAGAAATTGACCTGTCATATATGAAGAATCTGAACTTGCCAGAAACAAATAGCTTGGGGCAACTTCAACAGGTTCACCTGCTCTTTTCATTGGAACTTGTTCGCCATGTTTGGCAGCTTTTGCAGGCTCAAAAGAAGATACGATAAGGGGAGTCCATATTGGGCCTGGCGCAACTCCATTTACCCGGATTCCTTTGTCTACAAGGTTTGAAGCCAGGCTTCTGGTGAAAGCCACAATTGCACCCTTTGTTGCAGCATAATCCATTAAATGTGAGCTTCCACGATAAGCAACTACTGAAGCTGAGTTTATTATTGACCCCCCCTTTTTCATATAAGGAACCGCATATTTAGACAGCCATATAATAGAATAGACATTGGTTTCAAAAGTTTTAATCAAATGTTCAGTAGTGATATCATCCAGCGATTTGCTTTCAAAATGAATAGCAGCATTGTTTACCAGTATGTCTATCCTGCCATATTCGTCCAAAACTTTATCAATTGCCTTTTTACAGAAATCCTCATTGCTTATATCACCTGGTATATTCAGGCAATTACGGTCGTGGTTTTCCTCTATTGTATTTTTGACTTCTTCAGCGTCGCTATGTTCGTTTAAATAAATTATAGCAATATCTGCTCCTTCCTTTGCAAAGAGTAAGGCAACGGCCTTTCCTATCCCGCTGTCTCCGCCAGTAATAACTGCTACTTTGTTTAAAAGCTTGCCCGAAGGTTTTTTATTATCTTTTGAAATAGGTTTAGGTTTCATAGCAGATTCAAGTCCCGGTCTAGGTTGCCGCTTGACCGAACTTGTCGCTTTTTTTGTTTCACCTTTTATCATAAATCCATGTTATTCAATAAAATCGTAAAAATTCATGCCAAGCACAGTCATTCTTCGCTGATTTTATGCAATCATATTTATATTGGGTTTTCTAAAACTATATGCTGTATTAAAGTATTTATCGTATGGACAATTTGAATAAAGAGATATTAGAGGCCTTTAATTTTCGTCACGCCTGTAAAGAATTTGATCCCGTAAAAAAGGTTTCTGATGAAGATTTTAACCTTATTCTTGAAACAGCACATCTTTCTCCTAGTTCTTTTGGATTGGAACCATGGAAATTTCTTATAGTTCAAAATATGGAACTGAGAGAAAAGATTAGAGAAGTGACCTGGGGAGGTAAAAAACAATTGCCTACAGCAAGTCATTTTATTGTGATACTTTACCGGAAGGCTCATTTTATGCGGTACTACTCAGAACACTTGAAATACTTAATGAAAAATGTTCAGAACCTGCCTGATGAAGCCATAGTGAACAGATCAAAATTTATAGAAACCTTCCAAAAAAGTGATTTCGAATTGATGGATGACAGGACTTTGAATGACTGGTCTTCAAAACAAACTTATATTCCTCTGGCCAATATGATGACAGCCGCTGCATTGCTTAAAATTGACTCGTGCCCTATAGAAGGTTTTGTAGCCAAAGATTTAGAAAAAGTAATAGGTGAAAATTTTGGAATTAACATGGAGCATTTCGGAATTTCCTGTATGGTCGCGTTTGGATATCGGGTTAATTCACAAAGACCTAAAACAAGACAGCCTATGGATGAAATTATAAAATGGTATAATTAAAGCTACCGGAATGTTGTTAAAAATCGAAGCTTTAAATTATTCAATAGATGGAAATTCCATATTTGAAAATTTGAACCTGAATATTAGCCTCCAAGGAATAACGGCGGTACTTGGAGCTAATGGTTCGGGGAAAAGCACTTTACTTTCATTAATTGCCGGGTATTTACAGCCTCACTTAGGACAACTGTCTTTTAATGAAAAAAGAATTATTGGGCCTGACTTCAAACTAATACCTGGTCATCCGGAAATTGCACTGGTAAGGCAGGATATGCGCCTGACCCCTTATGCAACTGTAAGAGAGAATCTTAGCCATGTCCTACGAACCTATGACGAAATTGGTCAGAATTCACACATAGAAAGACTAAGCAGCATTTTGGGTTTTGGAAATTATCTTGATAAAACCCTTAAATTTTTATCTGGTGGAGAACAGCAAAGGATTTCAATTGCTGCTGCTTTAGCAAGTAATCCTTCCTTACTGTTAATGGATGAGCCTTTTAGCCAGACAGACATTCACCTGAAATCGCAGCTTAAAGTATATTTACAGAATATTGTAAAAGAATTGGGAGTCCGGATCCTTTTTGTGACTCATGATCCTCAGGAAGCCTTGTCATTAGCAAACAATATTTTAATCCTAAACAGAGGTGAATTTATAGAAGAAGGAACAGGTAAGGAATTATATTATAAACCAAAATTTAAAATAACAGCCGAATTAACAGGCTATTGCAATTGGGTTTCCATAGCGAGCCTGATCTCCAAAAAAGCATTAATAGTTGAAGGAAATTATTTGATAAGACCCGATGAAATTGATATATCATTGGTAGTAAAACCAAACTCTATCAAAGCAAAAGTCCACAGAATTGAATTCTGTGGACTCTATAATTTTATTTATCTGAATATTAACGGGGAAGACAATCTCCTGAAAGCAGTTGTAATTTCAAGCTCAACTTTTAATATTGGTCAGGAAGTGTTCTTAAATATTAACTAGGCAACCAACGAATTGACAGTTACCTGCCATTTTATGATCAATGGGCCTGAAGTACCTTGTACCGGATCTTTTGATGGTAAAGGAACCTGTTCAATATTTCTGTCTGTTGCTGGTCTTTCACCTGGCTTGCCATAATTCAGATCGTAGTTCGAACCTGAAGGATATGCGCCTACACATTTAAAGTCATTCTCAGGTGTAAGGTTCTTATGTGCAACACCGGCCGGGATTACAATCACATCTCCTTTTTTCAAGGTTATGACCTTTCCGTTTTCACCACCAACCTGAAGTTTGGTTTCACCCTTGTAAACACCCAAAACTTCATGGGCAGTACTATGGTAGTGATGATAGCTGTACACACCATTTTGCCAGGTATTCGTCCAATTATTCTTTTTAAACCTTCTTGCTATAAAAGCTGCAGGAAATAAGAAAGAAAGTTTCCAGGCAGTTTTGTAAACCACCACAGGCAATTCACTGTTAGGAAATTGGCCGTCATCGGAAAGGAAGTAATACTCTACTAACATGATGTAATTGTTTTGTATGTTAAATTAAAAAACAATGCCAGACTGAACCGGTGTTTTGAAAACTCATGTAATAAAAAAGGCGTTGTGACCTAATCACAACGCCTTTTTTATCATGCTAATCTTAGTTAGCAAACCATTGGCCCAACAGGGTTATTGTGCACATCCCGTCTCTGTGACCTTGCCATGTTGCTTATATGCATAAACATTCTTTGGGCAAGATCTGGCCGGGTTTTAAATCCTGCCAATTCAGAGTCAGATGATCCAATCATTTTAAATTCGTCGGTTCCGACTACATCCAAAACTATTGGACTTTCAAACATACGACGTGTTATCGGTTGCATTTCTACAAGAAACACATCATTATGCCTTTCATCCTCAAGAATACGCTCAAAAGCCACTTCAATATCTGCTTTCTCACCTTCTATGAGCTGCAGAAATTCGTTGTTATGAAACAGAAGACAGCTTGTTAGGTTATTTTCTGAATTATATGATTTGGCCTCTTCAAATATTTTAGCGAGATCATCGCTGCATATTTTGGAAGCTGCATGACTATGATAAATCAATTCATATTCCATAACTGTACAATTTAAGTACGGCTATAAATAAAAAGTCATGCCACATATTAGAATATAATTTTATAAGATCGGGTATGTTAGTTTGGTTTAACTATGCAGGTTTTTGTATCAACATTTGACCCTCGACCTAGAATATTATAGAGGAATGATTTTCGTTTTATTTGGGCGCCAAATTCCGGCTATTCATTGCGTGTGACGTGAATCGATTTACTGAAAGATAAATCGAATGTCGAATAAGAGATGGCAGTCGGC